>JAEEZR010000019.1 GCA_016292035.1 Caryophanales bacterium | reverse complement strand
GTAATAAACTCATAATATCATCTCCTTACATTTTTAAGTCTATCACTTTCATTAGCACTTGTCAAGTGAGAGTGCTAATTTTTTTATTTTTTTACTTTATTATTATATTTAATTTTGGTAAAATTATGTTAGGAGGATTATTATGGAATTAAAAGGAAGTCAAACTGAAAAGAACTTAATGGCTGCATTTGCAGGAGAAAGTGAAGCAAGAAACAAATACACATACTTTGCATCTCAAGCTAAGAAAGATGGCTATGAACAAATAGCAGCTATATTTGAAGAAACTGCTAATAATGAAAAAGAACATGCTAAATTATGGTTCAAAGCTTTAAATGATGGTAAAGTTCCTTCAACTATTGAAAACTTAAGAAATGCAGCAGAAGGAGAAAACTATGAGTGGACAAATATGTATAAAGAGTTTGCATCTGTTGCAAGAAGTGAAGGATTTGATGATATTGCAGCTTTATTTGAAGGCGTAGCTGAAATTGAAAAACATCATGAAGAAAGATACTTAAAACTTCTTAAAAGTGTTGAAGACGAATTAGTATTTGAAAGCGATGAAGAAGTATATTGGATTTGTAGAAACTGTGGACATGTTTATAAATCTAAAGAAGCAGTTGATGTATGCCCTGTTTGTAAACACGGAAGAGCTTATCAAGAAAGACTTGCTACTAATTATTAAAAAAATAAAACATCCTAAATGGATGTTTTTTTATGCATAAAAAAGCCCGGTTACCCGGGTTATGTGTCTGTTGAACACATTTGTGAATATTTATTCCCTTATTGGGAACAATTTAAATATACTATAATATCTTTTAAAAGTAAAGTATTTTTAATAATTGCATAATTATTAAATGGTGATATTATGCTTGTTAAATATACTGATAAAGAACTTGATTTATGTGCAAGAACTATGAGAAGTGAAGCATTATCTGAGGGAGATCTAGGTATGCTTATGGTTGGTAATGTTATTGTTAATAGAGTTATTTCTAATTGTTTAGAGTTTAAAAATATTAGAACTATTACTGACGCTATATACCAAAAGAATCAATTTTCTGGAACTAAAAACTCCCTTTTCTATAAAGCAGCTAATGATAAAGAAAGAGAATTAGCAGAAAGGGTTTTAAAAGGGGAGTACTATCATCCTGCGACTAATGCTTTATATTTTTATTATCCAGGTAATAGTTCTTGCAAGAGTTCTTGGTATGGGCAAAAGTTTTCTGGTAGATATAAGAATCACTGCTTCTATGAACCAGAAGAAGGTGTGTGCAAAGAGCTACATTAAAAAACTATGCAATTCTTTTTGCATAGTTTGTATCATTTTCTATATTATTTGCTATTTTATTTACCAATGATTTATTAATTAGTTTTAGATTAGCTTCTACTAACTTATAATAAGACTTTTTACTTAGTTTTCTAATTGGTACTTTTTCATTATTATAGTATAAAGAATAACTATTGCTATCTCTATCATATTTAAGTTCTAAGTTATCTTTTTCTATATCATATTTATGCATCATGTTTACCCTACCACCCTACTATAATCATTATACAATAAATATATTTAAAATCAAACTATTTTGTAGGAATTATTAGAGTTTCACCTATTAATAGCATAGTTCCTTCTAAGTTATTTTCTTTCATCAAGTCTTCTACTGTTACTCCATATTTATTTGCTATTTTGTATAGGGTATCTCCTTTCTCTACAGTGTAAGTAGTAAAACTTTCTGTACCTGGTATATATAATATTTGACCAATTGTAAGATTAGTTGTTTTTAGATTATTTGCATCTATTAGATCATTTACTTTAACATTATATTTGTTAGCAATGCTATATAAAGTATCTCCTTTTACTACTACATAATTTATTCCTTTATTAATAGCATTAGTGGTTTTAGGTATTAGTAATTGCTGATTAATAGTTAAGTTAGTGCTTTCTAAATTATTTATATTCATTAATGTTTCTACTGTAGTATTATAAATAGAAGCTATTTTATATAAGTTGTCTCCTTTTTTAACTGTATATATTAAGTAGTCTTCTACTTCTTTTTCATCTTCTTTCTTTACTTTTAAATTTTGTCCTACATAGATATTATTTGTTTTTAAATTGTTGATATCTTTTAGTTTATCAACAGTTAACCCGAATTTACTGGCAATACTCCAAAGGGAGTCTCCCTTTTTAACTGTGTAGAATGTACTGTTATATGGAGCAGTATAGTTTATTCCTTTATAATCACATATTGCTCTTATTACTGCTTCTGCATAATCTTTATATTTTGTTTTAAGTTGTTCTACATCGTCACCCTTACTATCTAAAAATCCATATTCTACTATTAGTGCCTCTGTATTCGGTGTATCTCTATGAATAAAATAATAATCTTTCATAGGGTTAGATGGTAATCTTTGTTGATAATATTTTCTTATATTTTGTCCTTCTTTTTCTATTTCAGAAGCTATTTTGCTTGGAAGAGTACTATTATTTCTAAGAGCATATATTATTTCTGCTCCGTCTCCTCCTCCTGCATTTATATGATTAGATATTACAATTACATCTTTAGAACTTCCGAAACTATTTAATATTCTTTTTACTCTTTCAGAGCTATTTATTGTTTCATCAGTGGTTCTAGTCATTTTAACTGGTATATTAAGTTCTTTTAATCTATCAAACATATACTTACTTATTTTCAGAGTTAGTTCTTTTTCACTTATGCCGTTTCCCTGGGCTCCTCCATCACTTCCACCGTGGCCTGCATCTATTACTATACCTTCTAAAGCCATATTAATCACCTAGTGTAGTATATGAAAAGAATTGATAATGGTTTATCAATTCTTTTATTTCTTTTTACTATCTATTATTTCACATGGACCTAGTATATCTACTAGTGATTTTCCATTATATGTTGTTTTTTCATCATATATTGCACCAGTAAAATTAGGTATTACATCTATTGTTGTAGGGTCACTATCAGTACTAAACTTAGCTCCTCTTATGTCTACTCCTTTAAAGTCTATAAATGGGGATAAATTAACGCCAGTAAAATCACAATCTCTTAAGTTCTTTTCATATACTTCTTGAGGATATAGATTTATATTGCATTCTTTAAAATTCACTCCACTTATATCTACATTTTTAAAGCTAATATGCGATAAGTCTATGAACTCTAATTTATCTTTTAATTCACCCATTATTTCTTTATGACCTTCTAATTCAGTGAATATATTTTCAACAGATACTTTAGGTATTTTCATATTACCTATTTTTGATTTCAAACTATTTATTTTATTAACGTTATTTCTTAATTCTTTTAATGCTCCAATTAATTCATGAGTTGCTTGATCTTGCTCATTTTCTTTTTGTTTTTGAGCTTCCAATAATTCTTTATCTTGCTGTTCTTTAATTTGCTTTTCTTTTAGTTTTTTATTGTTTTCCTTTTCTTCTTCTAGGAACCTTGCTTTTTCTTTATCATTTAATAAATCGAAATCTGTTTTTGTCATTATATCAATGCCTGAAGTTATTTTTGTTTTATTATTTTTGAAATAGTCATTTAATTTATAATAATATCTTGAAACATCTATTATTCTGCCTTCATAAGTAAAATATATTCTGTCATTATATGTAATAAAATTATCATCATATTTTGTAAATCCACACGAACCAATTTCAGTGTATTTTCGAGAGTTAATATTATATAAATAAATAGTATTGTGGCGTTCATCTACACACATTAAAAAGTCTGACCCATAGCTTTTAATTGGTCTATATTTTGTTTTAATCTTACCATTTTCTGTAATACAATTATAATTGCCTGTTAAGGTCTCTTCTACTTTTAATAATGATAGTTTATCTTCTTTTCTTTTAGCAAATATGTACTCAGGCTTTACTAGTGGATCTTTTCCTACGAAGTAAAAACTAGTTCGATCCATATCTTTATACCATTTATCACTTATTAATTTGCCTTGCGTGTCTATGAAATTAGATTTACCATTTTTTTGTACCAACGCGAATCCTTCATAAAAACCGTTAGCATTATCATACCATTCTTCACTTAGTAGATTGCCCTGAGTGTCTATAAAATTATACTTGCCATTTTTGCTTATTGGTGCATAACCGTTTCCAAAACCCCAGGCCCTTTCATACCATTCTTCACTTAAAATACAACCTTTTGTATTAATAAAGTTGTATTTATCATTCTTTTTTACTAAAGCATAGCCCTCGTTAAAGTCCCAGGTCCTTTCATACCATTCTTTACTTAAAAAGTTCCCTTTAGTGTTTATAAAATTGTATTTATTATTCTCCCGTACTACCGCAAAGCCTTCATAAAAGTCCCGTGCCATTTCATACCAATTTTCACTTAGCAATTTTCCATGTTCATTTATATAGTTGAACTTGCCATTCTTACATACTAAAGCGTAGCCATCTTCAAAACCATCCATTATAAAATACCAAGTGTCACATAGTAGTTGACCTTTCGCATTTATTAAATTATATCGCCCATCATTTTCTATTATGGCACATCCACTATAAAGTCTAATGTTATCGCTTGGCTCATTATATACTAATTTACCTTGTGTATTTAATAAATAGTATTTTTGATTCCTTTTTACTAAAGCAATGCCATTACTAAAGTCTTTGGCTTCATCAAACCATATTTTACATAGTATTTTACCTTGCCTGTCTATAAAATTGTATTTCAAGTTTGAATCCGTTACTTTGGCATATCCTTCACAGAATTTCCCAAGACTGAAAAACCATTTTTCGCTTAGCAATTTTCCATGTGTATCTATGTAGTTATACTCTCCTTCTTTATACACTAAAGCGTAGCCATCTTCAAAAGGATAAATATTTTTAAAACTTTCTTCACTTAATATATTTCCGTGTGTGTCCGCAATATTATATAGTCTATTGTCTAATCTTATTATTGTAACATTTGGTTCAGCTTCACCTTGATTTTTGTTTCTCATTCTTATTATTTTATCAGAATCTATATTAAATACTAAATCTAGTTTTTCTTTTAGATATTCTTGATATAAAGTTTCCATTTTTTCTTCCACTTAAAACCACCTATTTTCTATCTTGATTATAGCAAATAATTATATTTCATACAAATATTTATGGCATGTATGTGTAAAGTGTGATGATATATAAAAAGAGTTGATTATTATCAACTCTTTTTTTGGCTATCTTTTATTATTTCACATGGACCTAGTATATCTACTAGTGATTTTCCATTATATGTTGTTTTTTCATCATATATAGCGCCTTCAAAATTAGGTATTACATCTATTGTTGTTGGGTCACTGTCAGTGCTAAACTTAGCTCCTCTTATGTCTACCCCTTTGAAGTCTATAAATGGAGACAAGTTAACACCAGTAAAATCACAATCTCTTAAGTTCTTTTCATATACTTCTTGAGGATATAGATTTATATTACATCCTTTGAAATCTATTCCAGATATATCTACACCTTTAAAGCTAATATGTGATAGATTAATGAACTCTAGTGTATCTTTTAGTTCATCCATTATTTTTCTATGGTCTTCTACTACAGTGAATATGTTTTCAACAGATACTTTAGGTATTTTCATATTACCTATTTTTGATTTTAGACTATTTAATTCATTAACACTTTCTCTTAATACCTTTAAAGTTTCTATCATTTTATGAGTTGCTTCTGCTTTGTCAAAGTCATTTTGATTTTTAGCGCCTAATATATCTAGTCTTTCTTGATTTTCTTTTTCTTCTTCTAAAAATCTTCTTTTTTCTTCCCTTTTTTCTAGATCAAAATCTTCTCTTGTCATTATATCAATACCTGGAGTTGTTTTTATTTCATTATCTTGAAAATAATCATCTAATTTTGAATAATATCTTGAAACATCTATTTTTTTACCTTCATACATAAAATATGTTTTGCCATTATATATAATAAAGTTATCATCATATTTTACATATGCATAGTATCCTATGTTTTCATAACTATTTGAATTAATGTTATATAAATAAAGTGTGTTATCACCCCTGCATACAATATAGTTTAGTCCATAAAACTTTAGTGGTTCATATTTGATTTTAATCTTTTCTTTTGGCGTAATGCAATTATATTTGTCTGTTAAAGTCTCTTCTATTTTTATAAATACAGGCTTGTTATCTTCGTCTTTAGTTAATAAATAATCATGTGGCTTGTTATTGTTTTCACAGCGTAAATGGTCTTGACTTAACCATCTTGTATCTTTGTACCATTTCTTTAAGAGTTCGTTGCCTTCTTTGTCTATGAAATTACGTTTACCATCTTTGGCTACTAATGTTATGCCATTTTCAAAGGCCCAAACATCGTCAAACCATTCTTCACTTATTAGTTTTCCTTTAGTGTTTATAAAATTACACATTTTATTTTTTCGTACCTTTGCCATGCCTTCTTGAAAAATCCAGGCATAGTCAAACCATTCTTCACTTACTAATTTACCTTGTGTGTCTATAAAATTTTGCCAATGATCCCTTGTTACGCCTACATATCCTTCGTTAAAGTCACTTAATTGATCATACCATTCATCACTTATTAGTCTTCCTTTAGTGTCTATAAGATTATACTTTGTTTTTTTTCTTACCTCTGCATAGCCTTTTCTAAAATATTCTGCATAATCAAACCATTCTTCACTTATGAAGCTTCCATCTTGTTTTATAAAATTATATTTGCCTTCCTTTTTTACTCTTGCTGTGCCCTCTTTAAAATCCTGGGCTGCATCAAACCATTCTTCACTCATGAAACTTCCATCTTGTTTTATGAAATTATAATTACCCTTTTTTTCTACTTTTGCATAGCCTTCGTTAAAGTCCCATGCTTCATCAAGCCATACACTACTTATTAGTTGACCTTGCCTGTTTACAAAATTACATCTACCTTTGTTTTCTACTTTTGCTGCCCCTTCGTTAAAATCATATGCGATGTCATACCATTCTTTACATAGAAGTTCTCCTTTAGTATTTATAAAATTATACCTTGTATTTTTGTTAAATTTTACTACTACTGCATATCCTTCTTTAAAATCATTTGCATCGTCATACCATACCTGGCTTATTTTTTCGCCTTCTTCATCTTCAAAATTGTATTTGCCATCTATATATACTCTGAAAAAAAGTTCATCCTTCTTATTTGGTGTATCTTCTCTTTTTGACTCGTTTATTATTTCATCAGAATTTATATTAAATACTAAATCAAGTTTTTTCTTTAAATACTCTTGATATAAGGCTTCCATTTTTTCTTCCATTTAAAACCACCTATTTTCTAACTTGATTATAACAAATAATTATATTTCATACAAATATTTATGCCATGTATGTGTAAAGCATTTATATATAAAAAACAGTCAGTTATTTCTGACTGTTATTATTCTTTAATCTTCTTACTGCTTCATCATAGTCAATTCCGCATGGATAACTATCATTACATATATCTTCGTCTTCTCTTAGTTGTCTTTCAATTATTTCAAGAGGTTTTATTATTTCCTTATAAATAGTTGCACTTCCAATTATGTCATTAACATTATAGTAATCTTTATCGTAGTGTCTAATGTTTACTTTTTCTGCTTCTTCTTTAGTTAATAAGTCTATATCTCTTTCTTGAAGGCTACTATGAATTTTTGTTGTTATTTTCAATGTTTTTGGATTAATACCAAATGCTAAAACATCTTTATATTCATCTAGTCTTCCTAGGTGTATTTCTTTTTTTACAATGACTGTCTCTTCATCAAATTCTTTTTCACTTTGCTCGCATAGTCTTTTGCTGTAGCATTCATCAAATGGAATTGATTTATTATTAGTAGATTTAATTTTATCATTATATATTACTGTTTTAAAGTTGTCCGCTATTATAAAGCAGCCATCACCTAGAAAAGTTGAATCATATGAAGCATAGTCCATATCAAAGTCTGTAACTCTTCTTAAATTGTCAGTTCCTTTATCATATGAGTATTTTACTAGATGAGGTTTAATTCCTTCTCCATTATCGTACATTTGTAATGCGAAGAAAAATATATTATTATCACTTTTTTCTTCTACAATATATTTTGTTACTCCTTTAAATTGATGTATATAAGCACCTGTCTTTTTATTTTTTAAACAGAAAATTCCTTCTGATGCTAGTGGGATAGAAGAATATCTACCATCATTATATCCTTTTACATATACTATTTCGAAATCATTTTCATCTATATATGCATCTAATCCATTTATTTTTATTTCTATCATTTTTTCCTCTCCTTTATTAGTTATTTGCTTTCTCTTTTTAATGTATTTACTTCATATTTTATTTTACTGCGAGAATAGTCTTCGTCTTTAATATTTATTTCAAGTTCCATTTTCTCTTCCCCCTTAAGAGCGGTTGTATATTAGTATATTAAAAATAATATATATTTTCAATATTATTTTGATATATATCTTAAAATAATGCTATAATAATTATGTGGTAAATATGAAGATAATTGTAATTTTAATTGGAAAATTTATTGTATTTGTAGGAAAGATATTTAAAAGAGGTACATCTCTTCCTGGTAAAGTAGCTTTGATGCTTGATAAAAACATTATTAATAAGCTTACTCTTCCAGAAGATATTATTATTGTTACTGGTAGTAATGGTAAAACTTCTACTACCGAGATGATAGCAAGTACTTTAAGAAGTGCTGGTAAAAAAGCTATTTATAATGAAGCTGGTTCTAATCAGATAGAGGGAGTTACTACTGTTCTTTTAAAATATTGTAATTTAAAAGGCGTGGTTAAAGCTGACGCTTTAGTGCTAGAGAGTGACGAAAGATACACTAGAAATACTACTAAATATATTAAACCTAAGTATATGATAGTTACTAATTTATATAGAGATCAAATGACTAGAAATGGTCATCCTGAAGTTATATATGATATTATTAAAGAAGCGATAGATGAAAATGTTCACTTAATTTTAAATACTGATGATCCTTTATCTAGTTTATATGGATATAAAAGAGATAATGTTACTTATGTTGGAATAGAAAAGAATGATTTGTCTAAGATAAAAAGCGATAGTGTATATCTAGATACTAAATACTGCCCTAATTGTAAGAGTTTAATGAAATATGATTATTATCATTTTAATCATATAGGTTCTTATGAATGCCCTAATTGTGGTCATAAGAGGCATAATCCTGAATTTAAGGTATCTAATATAGATTTTAAAACAGGAGTTATTACTATTAATGATAAATATACTATTAAGATGAATTTAAATAGTATTTATAATGCATATAATTTATTGTTTACTTTTGCTATTTGTTCTTTAATGGGTATTAGTGAAGAAGAAGTTAGAAGTTCTTTAGATAACTATATTATTAAGAATGATAGAGTTCAATCTTTTAAGATCAACAATAACGATGTTATGCTTTTAACTAGTAAACATGAAAATTCTATTAGTTATAATCAATCACTTACTTTTATTAAGAATCAAAATAAGGAATGCGCAGTTGTTATATTAGTAGATGCTATTAGTAGAAAATATTTTACTAGTGAAACATCTTGGCTTTGGGATATTGATTTTGAACTTTTAAATAGCAAAAATGTTAAAAAGGTTATAGTAGCGGGTACATATAAGAATGATATTTTAATTAGACTTAAATATGCATCTATAAGTGAAGATAAAATCTATGTGTCTAGTGATTTAGATGATATGATGGATAATGTTAAAAATAATGATTATAAGAATGTATACGTTGTTACTTGTTTTTCTGATAGAATGAAGTTTTTAGATAGGAGATAAGCATGAAAGTTAATATATTACATTTATATCATGATATTATGAATCTTTATGGAGAATATGGTAATATCAGTATTTTAAAAAAACATTTAACTGATCAGGGCGCTAGCGTCAAAGTGGATACTCTTTCTATTAATGATAAAATAGATTTTAGTAAATATAATCTTATTTATATTGGAGAAGGAACTGAAAGAAGTGAAATGGCTTGTTTAGATCATTTGATTAATTATAAAGAAGAGTTAAATGATTATATTGAAAACTATGGTTTTATGCTTCTTACTGGTAATTCATATGAAATGTTAGGCGCTAGCATAGATGGGAAAGAAGCTGTTAATACTTTTAGTTTTACTACTAATTTTATTAAGAGTAGAAATGTTAGTGACGTTATATATGAAAGTGAATTTGTTAAAGATGATTTAGTAGGTTTTATTAATAATATGTCTAATGTTGAAGGTAATATTTATCCTTTAGCTAAAGTTAAATTTGGACTTGGTGAAAACATTTCTAATAAATCAGATGGTATTAAATATAAGAATGTTTATGGTACTCATTTAATAGGGCCTTTCTTGGTTAAGAATCCTTCTTTCTTAAAGTATTTTATTAAAGAATTACTTTCTAGCATTGATAGCGAATTTGTTTATAAAGATATTGTTTATAAAGAGGAAGAAGATTCATATAAGATTACTCTTAGTGAACTAAATAAAAGAAAAGATAGTCAGTAGACTATCTTTTTTAATTCATATTGTGTACTTGTAGTTTTGTATAAAACTCTTTATTTTTATCTATATCTTGGTTTTGATTTGTTTCTTTAAATTCAAAAGTTATTTTATATGTTTGTGTTTCTCCAGGCATTATACTTACACCTGTTATTAATGATTCATTATTATAAGGCGCTCTATTTAGAGATATATCCTTTACTACTTCATCATTTAATGTTAAACCATAATATAAATTATTATCTGTAGTAAACGTGTTCTTTACTTCAGTAAAATCTATTTTATATGTTACTTCTTCTTCACCAGTATTAGTTACTGTGAATGTTTTAAAGTGAGTCCATCCTGGCACTATTGCTTCTTCTTCAAGTTCGCTTGTATCTTCAAATACTAAGATTGCTTTTACTTCTGGTTTAGATACATCTACATCTGGTTCTTTCACTACTTCTTCTTCACAGTATAAATCACATATTCCATCCCAGTTAGTATCTATTCTTTTGTCAGGTTTTAAGTCATAATCTAAATCGCAGTTTAAATCACATACTTTTTTTCCTTCAAAGTCTATATTTATTTCTGGCCAGCCATCGTTATTTGTGTCTACATTAAATAATCCTTTTGAGCTATTATTAACAGGAGTTGTTATAGGATTAAATACTTTATGTTTTTGATTATAGTCTATTAAGTCTACATCATATTCTTCTATTAATTTATTGAAATAGCCTTTTTCTTTATAAAGAATTCCATATGTTACATTATAAAGAGGTTTATTCCCTCCAATTGGGCCTAGGTTAGTATCTGGTTTTTTATCTGAAGTGATGTCTACTCTATAGTTTGGAGTATTTATATTTAGTATGTCACAGTCGTAGTAGCAACTACTAACTATTTCATTATCTTTAATATTACTTCTTGTAAAGCCTAGCATAAATACACCTAATAGTAGTATTAGGAAAAATAACAATAGTATTATTAGTCTTTTTCTTCTTTCCTCAGTTTCCTCAGGAGATATATCTTCTTCAAAATATGCATCTTCTTTTATTGTTATATTTTTCATATCTCGTCTCTCCTATTTTCCTATTATTAATATATCACATTAGACTTATTAAAGCAATTAAAAAGCCTCTTATAGAGGCTTTTACTTCCAGTACCAAGATGATACTTCTTTTATATCTTTTCCATAGTTTCTTATGTAGTCATGATGTTTATCAAGCATCTTTAGGCAGTACTCTTTTAGTTCTTTATATTTCTTTTCGTTGTTTGTATATTTTAGTACATCAAGCACTAAATGATATCTGTCTATATGGTTTTGAACTCTCATATCAAACGGAGTAGTTATTGTTCCTTCTTCATTGTATCCTCTTACATGAAGATCTTTATTTTCTCTATTATATGTTAGTTCATGAATTACATTTGGATATCCATGGAATGCAAATAATATAGGTTTATTTGTTGTGAATAATTCATTATATTCTTCATCTGTTAATCCATGAGGGTGTTTATAACTAGGAAGTAGTTTCATTAAATCAACTACATTTACTACCCTATATTTGATGGTAGGTGCTTTTTCTTTAAGTATTGATGCTGCAGCTAATACTTCAAGTGTTGGAGTGTCTCCAGCGCATGCTAGTACTATATCTGGACTTTTTCCATTATAGTTACTTGCCCATTTAAATATGTCTACCCCTTTAGTGCAGTGTTTAATTGCTTCATCCATTGAAAGCCACTGTAATCTTGGATGTTTTGATGCTATTACTAGATTTATATAATTTTTTGTTTTTGTTATATGGTCAAAAGTAGAAATAAGTGTATTAGCATCAAATGGTAAATATATTCTTACTGTATCTGCTTTTTTAGGAAGTAAGTGATTTATAAATCCTGGGTCTTGATGAGTAAATCCATTATGGTCTTGTTGCCATACATGGCTTGTTAGTAATATATTAAGTGAGCTTATATCTTCTCTCCAAGGAAGTTCGCTGGTAACTTTTAACCATTTTGCATGTTGTGAAACCATAGAATCTATTATTCTTATAAATGCTTCATAACTATGAATAAATCCGTGTCTTCCCGTAAGAAGATAGCCTTCTAGCATTCCTTCACATAGGTGCTCTGATAATACTCCATCTATTACTCTTCCATCTCTTTTTAGAAGCTCATCACCTTTTTTGATTTTGGTTCCCCATTTTTTGTATGTTTCATCAAATACATAGTTAAGTCTATTAGATAATGCTTCATCTGGACCAAATATTCTATAGTTGTTATTAGCGTTGTTTAATCTTACTAGGTCTCTTATGTATTTACCAAGTTCTTTCATATCTTCTGCATAGAGTTGTCCTTTTTTATCAAAGATTACTTCATAATCCTTTATGTTTGGTGTTTCCAATTCTTTTAGAAGAAGTCCTCCATTAGCATTTGGATTTAGAGCCATTGTTTTTTCAAGTGGTGGAGTCATTGATAATATATCTTTTTTGATTGTTCCATCTTTATTAATTAATTCACTTGGTTTGTAGCTTCTCATCCATTTTTCTAGGAGTTTAATGTTATCTTCGTGATATTCATCTACTACAATTGGTATTTGATGAGCTTTAAAGCTTCCTTCTATTTCTTTAGGTCCTGTCCATCCTTTAGGAGTTTCTAATATTATCATTGGATAATATGGTCTAAAGACATATTTTTTACTTTCTTCTTTTATTTTTTTAATGGTATAAACAATATCATCTAATGTTTTTGCCATTTTTTTATGCATTTTCTTTGGATCATCACCTTTTACTATATAAGGTTTATATCCCATTCCGACAAAGTATGAGTATAGTTCATCTTCACTTATTCTAGATAGAATCGTTGGGTTAGCTATTTTATATCCATTTAAATGAAGTATTGGAAGAACAATTCCATCTTTATTTGGATTAATAAATTTATTTAGTTGCCAGCTAGCTGCTAGTGGGCCTGTTTCTGCTTCACCATCACCTATTGTGCAAGCTACTATTAAATCAGGATTATCTAGTACTGCTCCATAAGCGTGTGCTAGGCTATAACCTAGTTCCCCACCTTCATTAATGCTTCCTGGTGTTTCTGGTGCTACATGAGAAGATATTCCTCCTGGAAAACTAAATTGTTTAAATAGTTTTTTTAATCCTTTTTCATCTTGAGTAATATTTTTATAAACTTTTGTATATGATCCATCTATGTATGAATTTGCTACCATAGCTTCTCCACCATGACCTGGACCACTTATATAAATCATATTTAAATCATATTTTTTTATTATTCTATTTAGATGTGTATAAATAAAGTTTTGACCAGGCGCTGTTCCCCAGTGTCCTACTACGTGAGGCTTAATATCTTTAAGTTCTAGTGGTCTTTCTAAAAGAGGATTATCTAGTAAGTATAATTGCCCTACTGATAGATAATTTGTTAATCTAAAGTATTTATCTAATTCTTTTATTTCTTTATTAGTAATTCTACTCATTTACTGTTTCCTCTTTTCTATCTATAAATCCAGCTACATTTTCAGTTACTTCATATATATTTTCTATTTTACCCTCATTAATTACTATTACTATTGGATTTGAATATGTTAGTGCATCTGCATCTTTTGCTACTATTAGATTTTTTGTTTCTTCATCGAGTTCTTCTATATAATAAATATCTTTAGTAGTTAGATTTTTTAAATTTCTAGTTATTACATTACATTTTCCTGTGCATTCTTCTGGTTTTTTATAAACGTAATATTTTTTATTAGAGTTTATATATTCTTTTATTTTTGAAGAGTCTATTTTTATATCATTAATAATTCTATTAGTTTCATTAATATAGTCTATAGAGTCTATATCATAACCTTTTTCTAAATCATTATTTTCTGCAGATTCTTTATTAAGATAAAAGTACAAAGTTCTTTCATCATATCTGATAGCTAATATATTATCTGTGTATGCTAATATATACATCTCTTTTTTACAAGTAAATGTTAGCTTTTGACTGATATTATCATATTTATAATTATTACAATTAGTTAGGTCTATTTTCTTTCCTACGTAATTAACATCATGTTCATTTATTGTTAATTGTTCATATGTATTGTCTTCTACATTATATTGATAATATGTTTTGCCTAGTATTTCAATTGATGGATACTGCGCTGGTCTATTTAATACTCCAAGTACTCCTAACGCTGCTAAAATTATTATTAATAATATATAAATAATGGTTCTTTTCATTTTATCTCCTCTTCCTATTCTATCTTTAATTATATCAATTTTTAAATATAAATAAAAGAAAAAGTATACTAATTTCTAGCATACTTTTTATCTCTCATTTCTAGATAGTTATTAACTTTATCTCCTAAGGTACTATCTAATTCTTTTTCTACTATATCTATTAATCCTTTAAGTCTTTGACGAGTAACTTCTATTTCTTTTCGCCACTGAACTATTTGATTTCTCACTATTCCAGATTTTTCTCCTATTTTTGTATCATCATTTATTAAATTAGCAAATGAGCTATTATCCAAATTAAGTAGTTTTTTTATCTCTTTAGATGCTCTTCTAGCATTATCCACATTTATACTAAATCTTCCTTCATAATTTTTTTCAATAAATGCGTGTATTTCATTATGCGTTATTGTTTCTATTAGTTGCGGTGTGACATTCATTTCTAAAATCTTTGGAGTATTATATAGTTCATTATAATACTCTCTATAATTCTTTACATTACTGCTTAAATTATTTAGTCCGTCTTCTGATACACTTATAAGAGTTTTTAATTCATTGATTTTTCCTAGTGTTTTATCCATGTCTGTAAGTAATTCTGTACATTTTTTGTAGTTTTCTTCTGGTATATTATATAAATTATCATTTAAAAATATTAGCCATTTTCTTTTTTCTATAATATCTGATAATTTTTGATTAATAATTCTTAATTCATCATCTGACATGTTCATCACTTCCTAAGATAATTGTATATTATTTTTTTGTTAAAGTCCATTTATTATTAATTTAAATATGTTTATAAATTCTTCTAATTCTTCTTTTGTTGTCATATAAGATAAACTAATTCTTATTGAAGATGTAGATAAATCTTTATCTTTAGTTATAGCATATACTGATTTAGAAGGTACTCCTTTCATAGAGCACGCACTGGTTGTTGATAGGCATATACTTTTTTCATATAGTTTGTTTATAACTGCATCTCTATCAACATTTTTTAAACTAAAGTTTAATGTATTTGGAATAGAATCTATAGGGCTATTTATGTGAACACATTCTATTTTAGATAATTCTTCTCTTAAATAATTATTTAACTCTGTTATATATGCTTCTCTTTCAGGAAGAAGTTTAACTGCTTTTTTAAAAGATTTATATAGGGATAAGATATTAGCAGTTACTGGTGTTCCGCTTCTATAGATAGTTGTTGATTTACCTCCGTGAATAAGTGGAGTTAATTTAATATTATTTCTATTTATTAATGCTCCTTGTCCATTTAATCCAAAGAATTTATGGGGCGCAAATGTTATAAAGTCTACATTACTATAGTCTATATTTGTTTTACCAATTGCTTGAGTAGCGTCTGTATGAAATAATACATTATGTTTTTTACATATTTTAGATATTTCTTCTATAGGCATGATACTTCCAAGTTCTGAGTCTACTGAACACACACTTACTAAAAGAGTATTATCATCTATTTCTTTTTCTAATTCTTCTAGATCTATTTGACCTTTATCATTTAAATCTATTAGGGATATATCATATCCTTTAGAAGAAAGATAATTACAAGGAGACACTATTGATGAGTGCTCAACTGAAGAAATTATTATTTTTTTCTTTTCAGGATAAGACTCGGCTAATCCCTTTAGTACTAAGTTATTTGATTCACTAGATCCACTTGTATAGATAATTCCTTCTTTAGTGCATTCAAAATAACTGGCTAGTTTTTCACTTACTTCATCTATTTTATTTTTAGCTTCTTCTCCTAGTGGATGAGAACTATTAGGATTAGCAATATATTTTCTAGTAGCGCTTACAAATTCTTCTAATACTTCTTCATCTACTGGAGTATTTGCTGCATAGTCTAAATACATTTTTACCTCCTTAGAAATTTAACATTAACCACTGTGGTTTAAATATTAATAATGCACCCATTATAATCATTATAAT
Organism: Caryophanales bacterium; assembly: GCA_016292035.1. GTDB lineage: Bacteria > Bacillota_I > Bacilli_A > RF39 > UBA660 > RUG727. The sequence goes on along the minus strand of JAEEZR010000019.1, from coordinate 43,465 downwards.
AGCGCTTACTAATGTACATAGTTTATTATATTTATTAGTTATTCCTGTTGCTTCAAGTGTCATCATTGATATTATAAATATTGCTAAGTCATCTATCATATAGAATAGAATATATAATAGTAAATATAGTATTCTAGCTATTCCAGTTACATTATTAATTGTTAATATTTCATTAAATACTACTGGGAAACCTAGTGAGCAAGCCATTTCTACTAAGTTAACACTTACTCCTAGAATACATATACCAATTAATGCCATTACAAATGATTTAGAGTCCATTACATTTCTTATTCTATTCATTAATTTTTTTCTTCTAGGTTCATTTACTACAGAGCACCCATTTTCTTGTTTTCTCATTTTAAAGTATTTATAGAAGTTAAATATTCCGGCAGTTAATATAAATATTGCTATTGCTTTTTTAATCCAGTTAATAGTTGCGACTGTAAGTACAAAGTTTATTCCTAGCATTGATAAGAAATAAATAAATGCTGACATAAATAAGAATGCTATTCCTAAAAACCATGCTCTTTTTTTGTTATTCATTTTAAATAACATACTTATTAAGAATAAAAGTACCCACATAGCACATGGATTAAATCCATCTAAGAATCCAAGAACAATAGCTGCTAATGATATTGAAGAGTTTTTAACATTGAATGTTCCAAATAAAGGAAGTTTAATATTTCCATCAGCATCTATTTCAGGAATGTATTCTTTTAGGGCTTCATTAATAAGTCCTTGCATAGCGTCAGAGTATCCTAAAAATGCTTTTTCACCTATTATAGTGTATGGTACTCCACCTCTTGTTTCGCCAAATTTTACTTTTATTTGCTCAAGTAAAGCGGCGTTTTCTTCGTTATACCATGTTTCATATTCTATTATGTTTAATTTGTCTTTATATTTTTCTTTTATAGTTTCAAGCCATTTTCTTTCTGCTTTGCAGTGTGGACAATCTTGGCCATGGAATAAATATAAATTAGCTTTATTCTCTTCTACAATATCCCCTGTTATTGCACTTACTTCATCTTTATATGTAACAGATAGTGCATTTAAGTTTATTGGAAGTATTAGTAAAATAGTAAATAAAATTATTAATAATCTTTTTTTCATAGTGCATTATTTCCTTTCAAAAATTCTAGTATTTCTTCATATTCTTTTTCGCCAATTAGTCTAGCTACTTCTTTATCATCTTTAGTTACTATCATAACTGGGAGTACATCCCCTACATTATATTTTTTTACTTCTTCTTCATCAAAGTCATAATCTAAATATTTTATTTCAAGGTTATTTTCTTCTTTTAGTCTTTTTAAGTGTTTCTTTAGTATTAAGCAAGATGGACACCAAAGAGCACTTATTACTATAACTTCTGTCATTTCTTTTCACCTCACTTACCATTTTACTAGAAAAAAGTCTATATTCAATAAACTTTAAGTTGAAAAAACTCAACTTTACGTTGAGTTTTATTATTATTCTACATTTACTCCTTTAGAGTACTGTCTTTTACCTACAAAGTACATTATTGTTACTAATAATAAATATAATATATCAACTACTACTAATAGTTTTTTCATAGGGTCTATTACATTTAAGTTTTCAGTTACAGTAAATAGTACATTCATATCAGTATCCATAAGTCCAAATAGATAAACTAATAGCAATAGTACTCCTTGAAGGATAAAATACATGGCTATTGCTATTATTACTGATTTAGCCATTCTATTGTTATTAGATTTATGACCAAGTATCATTCCAATAATGCCTGCTAAAATCATAAATGTACTTTCTAATATTACTGTTAATGCTAGTCCAAGTATAATCCATACTCCACTTACATTAACTATATCTTTTATAGCATTAATCATATTAGTATCTAAAAATACAATTAAGAATCCTATTAATATTACAACAAGTGATATAAACATAGATACTATGCTTGATACTATTTTAGAGTTATAAACTGTTTTTCTTTCCACAGGAAGAGTATGTATTAAGTAAGACTCATCTTTATATGAATGAAGAGAGAATCTTGCTAGTACTCTTATTAGTGCATTTATAAATGTAGAAACAAATGCTGATATAGCTGTTGCTTTTAATATTTGATATAGAATATTACCAGCTACTGTATCAGTAAAGTTAGATGATATTCTAGCAAGAATGCTTATAATTATTGTTATTGTATAGAATATTAACATAAATTTTTCTATCCATTTTAAATCATATTTAACTAATTTTCTTAACATTTAAAACTCCTCCTAAAGATTTCATCTATTGAAGAATTTTCTTTTTCTCTTAACTGATCTGCACCAGAAGTAAGTTTTATTTCACCTTTATCTATAAATATTACTTCATCTAATATTCTTTCAATATCACTTATTAAGTGAGTGGATATTATGAGAGAAGAACCTTCTTTAAAGTTAGATAATATAGTATCTAGTATATAATCTCTAGTAGCGGGATCTACTCCTCCTAGAGGTTCATCTAGTATATATAGATCAGCTTCTCTACTCATTACTAATACTAATTGTAATTTCTCTTGCATACCTTTACTCATTTTAGATATTTGTTTATCTATATTTAAGTCTAAGTCTTTTATTAATTTTTTAGCTTTTTCACAGTCGAAATCACTATAGAATTCACTAAAGTATTTTACTATTTCTTTTACTTTCATACTTTTATCTAAGTATGTTCTTTCTGGCAAATAAGATATATGTGCTTTAGAGAATGATCCTATTTCTTTTCCAAGAAATAATACTTCTCCAGAGTCTTTTGTTAATAAATCATTTATTATTTTTATTAAAGTACTTTTACCTGCTCCGTTTTTACCAAGGAGACCATATATTTTACCTTTTTCTATTTTAAGGTTAACATCTTTAAGTACTTTAAAATCATCATAACTTTTATTTAAGTTTTTTATTTCAAGTAAACTCATTTTTTACCTCCTAAGTTTTGCAAGTATAATATTGCTTCTTCTAAGGATAAACCTATATTGTTCATTTCTTTTTTAAAGTTTTCTGATATAGATTTAGCTAATTCATTTTTAGTTTTTTCTATTATTTTTTTATCAGTAGTTACAAATTTACCATTAGTTCTTTCAGTAAAGATAAGTCCTTCTTCCTCTAGTTCAAAAAGCGCTTTTTGAAGAGTATTAGGATTTACTTTTGCTGATAAAGCGAGATCTCTAACTGATGGTAATTTACTTCCACTTTCATATGTACCATTGCAAATAGATACTTTTATCATATTAGCTAATTGTACATATATTGGTCTTTCATTATCAAAACTAAAATTCATAGCTTTATCCTTTCTATGCATTGTATCACTTGCATAATACAATGATACATCTATGTTATTACTTTGTCAACTACTATTTCTTTTTTGTTATTCCTTATAAATGTTATGCTATAATTATTATATGGAGGTATATAGTATGGTTGAATTAGGAGATTTAATAACACTTAGTGATGATAAGAGGTATTTAGTTTGCTCAGTTATAAACTATGATGGTAAAGATTATTTATCTCTTACTAATATAGATAACATGGAGGATATTATCTTTTGTGTATATACTAATAATGAATTATTAAAGATAGAAGATGAAAGTCTTGTTAAAAATTTATTAATGATGAGGGGTGAAGTCAATGAATAATGAAATGATTGCATCTAAAGAAGAAAATAAAAATATTGATAAAGTAATTAATCTTCTTGAAGGAGTTACTAATGAACTTAAAGATAAGAGAGATTATGAAAATAGAGATAAGTCTGCTCCTATAGAAGTAGATACATATAAATATACTAGACTTGAAATTAAGAATATTGATAAAGAATATAAGAAACATAATGTTAAATTTGTTAGTAATATTATTATTTCAAGTGCACTTGCTATAGGAATGGGCGTTATGATTTTTAATAACCCAGAAGCTGTTAAATCTATGGATTTAGGAACAATGATAGATAGTTTAAATAATTTTATTACATCTATACCACTTTATAAAAACTTAGATTTATCTTTCTTAAAAGAATATGCTGAGAAGATTACTCCAGGACTGCTCGTAACTGCCGGCATGGGAATGGGTATTGTTAGCAGAATTACTTCAAGTATCAAAGAAAAATTGAAAATAGATAAAGAAAGAAAGTCACTTGAAGAAAAGATGCAATATTTTATTGCAGAGCATCCTGAACTAGAAGAAGAAGTTACTAGCTTACTTAGTAGAAGCGAAGAAAAAGCAAAATAGTTTAATAACTATTTTGCTTTTTTAAAACTCGATTACTTTTGGTTCACTAGTAAATGAAGAAATAGTAGCTTTAGTATTTTCCATGTATAACACTTCCATGTTATCGTCTTTTGAGTTATACATACTTCTTAGATTTGGATTAGCTTCTAGCATACTTTCTTTAGCTTCTATGCTTTCATCTCTTATTAGTTTAGTTTCTATTCTAATCCATGTTCCTTCTTTCATAGCGCTTATTTCTACATTATTATTTTTTTCTATTTGTTTAGATACATTTTTAGATTTACCTGTTATTAAATATAGTTTATCATTATAAATATTAACTGCTCCGAAAGGTCTAACTCTAGGTTTATCATTATCTATTGTTGCTAGATAAAATACTCCCACTTCTTTTAAATAATCATATACTTCTTTCATATTATCACCTAGATTTATTATAATGAATCTATTTGATGAGGGCAAGCATTATGGTTATTTTTTAGTTTACATTTTTCTATTATTTCTTCTTCAGTTAGTTTTCCTTCTTTTCTATAGTAGTCCGCTATTGCTTCATGGATAGCTTGTTCTGCTAAAAGTGAGCAATGCATTTTTACAGGGGGAAGACCATCTAACTGTTCTACTACATCTCCATTTTTAAGTTCCAATGCCTTTTCAACTGTTTGTCCTTTTATAAGTTCAGTAGATATACTACTTGACGCTATTGCGGCTCCACAGCCAAATGTTTTGAATTTAACATCTGTTATTACACCATTTTCTATTTTTAGATATATTTTCATTATATCTCCGCATACTGGGTTTCCTACTGTACCTATTCCAGAAGCATTTTCTATTTCACCTACATTTCTAGGATTAGTGTAGTGATCTATTACTTTATCTGAATAATCCATTATTTTTCCTCCTTTATAAAGTCTTCATATAGTGGTGACATGTTTCTTAGTCTTTCTACTATCTCTACTAAGTTTTCTATAAGGTAGTCTACTTCTTCTTTTGTATTATATTTTCCTATTGATATTCTAAGGGAACCATGAGCTATTTCATGAGGAAGTCCAATTGCAAGTAGTACATGTGATGGATCTAAAGATCCTGAAGTACATGCACTTCCACTAGATGCACATATTCCTTTATTATCAAGATTTAATAAAAGTCCTTCTCCTTCTATAAATCTAAATGATATATTAGCGTTTCCTACTAGTCTTTTTTCTAAGTCCCCATTTATTTTTATATATGGTATTTTTTCTTTTACTTTTTCAAAGTAATAGTCTCTTAGTTCTTTTATTTTTTTATTCTTTTCTTCTAAATCTTCGTAAGATAATTCTAGAGCTTTTGCCATTCCAATTATTCCAGGAGTGTTAAGAGTACCTGCTCTTTTACCTTTTTCTTGATGCCCTCCATTAATTATAGGGTTAAATCTTACTCCTTTTCTCATATATAGAGCGCCTATTCCTTTAGGGCCATAGAATTTATGAGCTGATAAGGACATACTATCAATGTTTAAATCTTCTACATCTATTTTAATAGTTCCTACTGCTTGAGTAGCATCAGTATGGAAAATAATATTATTTTCTTTAGCAATAGCACCTATTTCTTTAATAGGTTCAATAGTGCCTATTTCATTATTAGCATACATGATTGTTATTAGAATAGTATCTTCTCTTATTTCTTTTTTAAGTTCATCTGTGCTTACAAGTCCATTACTATCAACATTTAAATATGTTACTTCATATCCTTCTTTTTCTAGCTCTTTGCAAGTTTCTAGTACTGCGGGATGTTCAATTTTAGAAGTGATAATATGCTTACCTTTACTTTTATTTGCATAAGCTATTCCTTTTATAGCTAGGTTATCACTTTCACTAGCGCCTGCAGTGAAGTAGATTTCATCTTTTTTTGCATTAAAGATGTTAGCTATTCTTTCTCTTGCTTCTTCTACTTTTATATGAGAAGCCTTTCCTAGTTTATATATAGCAGAAGCGTTTCCATAGTTTTCTTTTAAATATGGAAGCATTTCTTCTAATACTTTATCATCTAATTTTGTTGTTGCTGCGTTGTCAAAATATATATAATTCATTATTTCCTCCATTTCATCAATATATTAGCATTTATTTCCTACTATTTCAATAGGATTTGAAAATAATAAAAAAAGATCTACTTGAGTAGATCTTCTAATGTATATGAATCTGCATAGTTATTGATGGCACTATCTAGTCCTTCCCAAAAGCAATATGAAGAGCATTCATTTTTTCTAGGGCAGTTAAATCCATGAGTACAGTTCATTGTGTTCAATTCTCCTTCTAATACTCTTAATATTTCTCCTACTTTATATTCACTTGCTTTCCTAGATAATTTATATCCACCTTGGTGTCCTCTTATGGCTATTAACATTTTAGATTTTAATAATTTTGATACAATTTGTTCTAAGTACTTGTTTGATATATCTTGTCTTTTAGATATCTCACTTATAGAAACATATCCATTTTTTTCATTTTGAGCTATATCTATCATTACTCTTAGAGCATATCTTCCTTTTGTAGATATTTTCATGTTATCACCTAGAAACATTATAACAAAAAAAGAGATATTAGTTAACTCTAATATCTCCTGAAGATGTTTCTATAGTTAATACTATATCACTTTTTCTATCACTCTTTTTTATTTTTACATCTCCACTTGATGTTTTAGTATCTACATAGCAATTTGAATTATTATTATGCACTACTACGTCTCCGCTCGATGTATTAATACTTGATGATTCATTTATACTTATTTTATTTACTGTTATATCACCGCTTGATGTTTTTATTTCTAGGCTTTTAGTCACTTCTTCTACATCTACGTCTCCACTCATTGTATTTATTATTGTTGTTTCACTACTACCTAGTTCTACATCTCCACTCATTGTTTTTATTTGCGCATTTTTTACATTATTTAGTTCTAGATCACCACTCATGGTACTTATTTTAGCTTTTTCTAGGTCAATAAGTGATTCTATATCACCACTTTTTGCTTCGATAATTAGTTCACCTTTATATTCTTTTGGTAAATAAACTATTATTTTTCTTCTTACATTACATATTCCAATGCATCTAGTGTCTGCGCTTGTTTCATTTAGTGATATTACTTTATTATCGTATTCTATTTTTCCATTGTTTTCTTGATTACTAAAGTATTCTAAAGATATTTTATCTCCTTCTTTAATTATTACATCTGTACTTAGTATATCTAAGTTAATTTCATTTACTTCATCTAATTCTTTTTCAATACTATCTATTTTTTCCATTTGACTATTAAAGTTAAACATATCAAAATTCATATCTCCTTTTAGCATTTTTGAAAAACATATTGTTAAACTTATTGCCACTAGTGATAAGATTACTATGGCTACTACTGCATTAGTTTTGCTTTTCATTATTATCACTTCCTTTTAATGTGAATGCTAATTTTATTATTCTAGCTACTAGTGCATATATTAACCATATAATCCATGATATATGCCATGCTCCTGTAGCAAAGCTTATTAATAGATATGCTGCTAAAGCTACTAGAGCTAAGCATCCTATTATTGCATTTGATAGTGGATTCTTTTCTTCTTCTCTTTCTTCTTTCTTTGGACTAGGCATAGTCATGCATGTATATATTAATAATCCTGTAGCTATAGCTATTAGCATTAGAAATCCTGATACTAATATTCCATCATTTAAATTTAGTGTTTCTTCACCAAATACTATGAAAGATATTGCTAGGAAGTACATTATTACACTTATAGTTATTAATAATGCTTTCTTTTTGTTTGGCTTTTCTTCTTCTAAGCCTTCTATCTTTCTGTCTCTTAGTAACTCTTCTGTTGTAATTCCAAATAGTTCACATAGAGGAACTATTTTATCGAAGTCAGGATTACTTTCTCCTGTCTCCCATTTAGATACAGTCTGTCTTGATACATTTAGCTCATTAGCTAATTCTTCTTGTGACAAACCTTTCTCTTTTCTTAATGAATATATTTTTTCATTAATTTTCATTTTTCCTTCACCTCGCCTAAAATATTAGCAAAAATATTGGTTGCGCACTACCAATTAACATTTGAAATTTGTCAACCATGGTTAACATTATGCATTAATTTTATCATAAATGATGTTTTTTTAAAATAAAAAAGCAGATTTATATCTCCTTTTGCTTTTTTTATTTATCACCTCATTTTAGTTTAGGATTATACTTATTTCTTTTTCTTTTTTTCATTTTCCATTTTTTCCATCTCCTGTATATAATATAAAACATAAATATTAAATGAATATTAAAAAAACCACAAAAGTGGTTTATCTTATTTTTAATGTTCTAATTACTTCTCCTAGTTCATTATCAAAGAATTCTTTTCTTGGGTTTTCTGATTTTTGGTTTAATAGTTCAAATAATTCTTTTAATGTAACTAATTCTACATAGAAATTGGATTTTATTTCATTTGCAGTTCTTTTTATTTTATTATAATCTATTCCTTTAAATTCACCAACATAATAAACGGTAGTTACTTTTCTATTAACTAAATTATCATTTCTATCTGCATAGTTTTTTTGATAATGATTTACTGTTAGTTCAGCAGTAAGTTCATCTTTTCCATAATTTTCTCCTTATATTTTTCTTTTTCTTACTAAAAACATTATAACATGAAAAAGAACTGAGTAAATCAGTTCTTTTTATAGATAATTAGTATCCAACAGAAGAAACTCCGTACTCTGCTTGTGCATATGTAAATCCTTCATATAATAATTGATCTAATAAACTCTTTCTTGAAAACGACATTACCCTTAGGTATTGACTCGCTGATTTTGCTGCTTGTGCATTCCAATCTGCGCCACAGTTGTCAACTCCATATTGAGCTTCAGCACTTGTATATCCTTCATATTCAAGTTGTTTTTTTAATCCTTTCGCAGAGAAAGCCATTGCTCTTAAATATTGATTGGCACTTTTTAATGCATTACTTTCTCCTAAAGTAGCTTTATGTCCCAATGAATATATTATTTTAATTGAAGCACCTTCATCAGTTATCTCGGTGTTTGGAGCAATGCTTTGACTAATAATTTTCCCTTTGCCTACTGCATCAGAGTACTCAGAACTAGTGTCAATTTTGACTTTGTTATTTTCTCCCCATTTTTTTGCATTTGTTTCTGTCATGGTATTAAAGTTTGGAACAGTGGTTGTGACTACTACGTCACATGAGGCATTCTTGCCATCCATACCTTGTGCTACTATTCTAGTTCTTCCATATTTATTTGCCGATACTTTCCCTTCAGTAGATAGTGATACTATATCAGGTGAACTATTTATTAATTTGTATGATCCATTACTAGGTTCAACTATAACTTTTATTGCTTTTTCTTCATTAAAACTTAGTTTTAATTCTTGCGCTTCCATACTAATACTTTCAATAGGCATGTATATATTAATGCTTTTTGTTGCTTTTATTTTACCATTAGCCGTAGCTGTAATAGTTACATTTCCTTCACTTATTCCAGTTACTACCCCATTTTCTACTTTAGCAACTTCTTCATTGCTTGATTCCCAAATCAATTCTCTAACGATTGATTTTATAGGCTTATTATCTATGGTAAGTGTTGCCGTGTCACCTACTGCTATTTGACCACTACCTTGTATAAATATACTCTTTAATCCCGGATTACATCCTGTAAGTAGTATCAAAGACATTATAATTAGTGCTATGTATAAATGTTTTTTCATTACTACTCCTTTCCAATCACAGTATATAATAAAACGTTCCTATGGTAAATAGTTCTTATGTTTTTAATAATTATTTACGTAAAAAAGAACTGAGTAAATCAGTTCTTTTATATTATCTCTTACTGAATTGTGGTGCACGTCTTGCTTTCTTAAGACCATATTTCTTACGTTCTTTAATTCTAGAATCTCTTGTGATCATTCCTGCACCTTTAAGTGTAGCTCTATAACCTTCAGAGTTTACTTCTAGAAGAGCTCTTGCAATACCAAGTCTAATAGCTCCAGTTTGTCCTGAGAAACCTCCACCTTCAACTACTACGTCGATATCGAAATCTTTTTCAGTTCCTGTAAGTGTTAATGGTTGTTTTAAATCCATTACTAGTGTATCAAATGGCATGTAATCATTAACATCCATTCCGTTTACTGTAATGTTTCCTTTACCACTAGTTAAAGTTACTTTAGCAACACTTCTTTTTCTTCTACCTGTTGCTTGAAAAGTCTTTGCGTCTTTTGCCATTACTTAACCTCCTATAACTCAATCTTTTCAGGTTTTTGAGCTTCATGTTTATGATCAGTATTTTCATATACGAATAGCTTTCTATACATTTGTCTTCCTAGTCTATTTTTTGGAAGCATTCCTTTGATAGCTCTTTCAACCATTTCTACTGGATACTCATTTAGCATTGTCTTAGCAGTTCTTTCTCTAAGTCCTCCTGGGAATCCACTATGATTATAGTATACTTTTTTGTTTAGTTTATCACCTGTTAAAACTACTTTACCAGCGTTGATAATAACTACTGCATCTCCACAGTCTACATATGGAGTATAAGTTACTTTGTGTTTACCACGTAAGATATGTGCTGCTTTTGTAGCAACCTTACCTAAAGTTTGTCCTTCGGCATCAATTAGATACCATTTTGCATTTACATCTTCTTTTCTTAACATAAATGTTTTCATTATTTTTTTCTCCTTCTTTATCCTTATATATATAACTTCCCACATTAGATATACAGGGACAATTTAAATGTACCGAGTAAGATTATACTAAATAGTACCTATAAAATCAAGCATTTATTAATATTTTTTCATAATTTTACTTATATTTTGTTAATATGCTTAATATTGACAAATAAGCAGTAATTTTATAAAATTATTACGTAACATAGATAAGAATAAATTGGAGGAATTAAGTATATAATGAAAAATAATTCAAAGGTGATAATGTATTTATTGGTTATACTTATTGTTGGATGTTTAGCAGCCGGTGGCTTAGGGTATTCAAGGAGTTTAACTACTAAATCTAATGATCCAGGTTCTGGTAATAATAACGACAATAATGGTGGTAAAACTAAAGAATACAACGTTAATTATAAATATTATTTAGACGGTATTGAAGTTGAAGAAGAAGTAAAAGATGAAAAAGAAAAAACAGATAGTGAAAACTTTGAAGGCGCTAGCGAGAGTAAGAGACTTTATAGTTTTGATAAATATTCTTGTTCTAATGAAGTAAAAGGTACATGGAATGATGAAGAATGGAAGTTTACTCCTGTATTAACTGCTGATGCCACTTGTAGATTATACTTTATTAAAAATACTCATGAGGTTAAAGTAATTGGTGTTAATGCTACACTTAAAGATAATGCCGATAATGAGATTGTTAAAGTTGAAAAAGATTTAGAAACAAAAGTAAATTTAAAACCAACAGCTGGTTATAAGTATGCTAGTCATGATTGTTCTAATAGAACTGAGGCTAGTTATGATGCAGAAAAGAATATTTTAACAATTAAAAGTGCTCCAAAAGATTCAGAATGTACTGTTTCATTTGCAGTGAGTGCATTTACTGCTCAAGTTAAAGTTCAAAATGGTAATATTGATAGTAAAGATGAAAATAAGAAGGCTAACTATGGAGAATCTCTTACATTTGCAGTTGTACCTTCTGAGAATTATGGCAGACCTACTATTGATTGTACTAATGGTCAAACTGGTACTTATAATAATGGTTCATTTACAATTAGATCATTAACAAATGATACTGTTTGTACTATAAGCTTTACTATTAGTAAGAACAAAGTTACATTAAATGTTGAAAATGGTACTGTAATAAATGTTGATAATTCTGAAACACCTAATGTTAAAGAAACCACTAATAATGGTGTAGTTACATTTGGTATAAGTAAGAATGATGGATATCTTTTAACTAATCCTGAATTAACATGTAATGATGAAAATGTTAGAATCATTCATGCTAGTGGTACTATTACAATTAGCGGTGTTACTAAAGATACTGTATGTACAGTTAAACTTAAAAAGGATGAAAGCACTACTACTAATCCAGATAATGGTGAAGGCGAAGGTGAAGGTGGAAACACTAACACTGGAAACGAAAATGGTGAAGGTGGAAACTAAAGTAGATTTTAAATCTACTTTTTTTATGCTATAATTTACTCATGAAATGGAAAATTAAAAATGTAGAAATAAATAATCAAATTGTTTTTGCGCCTATGGCCGGAGTATCTAACATTTCTTATAGACAAATTATTAAGGAAATGGGAGCCGGTTTAATATACTCTGAAATGATTAGCACTTTAGGTATAAAATATAATGGTAAGAAAACTATTGATTTAATTAACTTTGAAGAAAGTGAAAGGCCTATAAGCATTCAGATATTTGGTAGTGATATTCCTTCTTTCGTGGAGGCTGCTAAATATATAGAAAATGAATTTCATCCTGATATCATTGATATCAATATGGGATGTCCTGTTCCTAAAGTAGCTGTTAAATCTCAAGCTGGAAGTGCTCTTTTAAAGAATCCCGATAAAATAGCAGATATTATAAGGGCTATTAAGGCTGAAACTAACACTCCACTTACTATCAAAATAAGAAGTGGATGGGATGATAAAAGTATAAATGCAGTGGAAGTTGCTAGAAAAGCACAGGAAGCAGGAGTAGACGCTATTGCTATTCATGCTAGAACTAGAAGTCAAGGATACTCTGGAAAAGCTAACTGGGATATTATAAAAGACGTTAAAGAAGCAGTTAGTATTCCAGTTATAGGAAATGGAGATGTTACTTCTCCTATTGAAGCTAAAAGAATGCTTGATTATACTGGATGTGATGCTGTTATGATAGGAAGAGCCACTCTAGGTAATCCTTGGATTATTAAAGAGTGTGTTGAATACTTAGAAAATGGTGCTATTCTCGATAAACCTACATCTATTGATAAAATAAATATGATTAAAAGACATTATAGTCTTTTAAAGAAATACACTAATCCTAAAAGTGCTCTTTTAGAAATTAGAACACATGCTCTTTGGTATTTAAAAGGTATAGAAGGAGTTAAAGAATATAAAAACAAATTAGTGCAAACTAAAACTGAAGAAGAATTCTTTAGTGTATTAGATGAGATTATTGACAAAATCAAGTAATTTAGTTATAATTTGTTCGTAAATCAAAGAGAAGGACGAGTAAGATTATTTCTTATTTTAAGAGAGTTAATGGTTGGTGAAAATTAATAATAAGATAATCTGAATAAAACCTTTGAGTGACTTATGTCCGGAAGAAAATACTTTCGTTAACAAAAAGAGATAATCAGTTAATGATTAATAAGGGTGGTACCGTGCATATAATGCGCCCCTTTGTTATCATTAACTTTTTTATTTAAAGGAGGAAAAAATATGAATAACGAATACACTGAACAAGAACAAGTCAGAAGATCTAAACTAGATGAAATAGCTAAAGTATGTAACCCATATCCTGATAAGTATGAAACAACTCATACTTTAAAAGATGCTAAGGCTTTAGAAGATGGTACTAAAGAAGTTTCTATCGCTGGTAGAATAGTCTTTATGAGAAAAATGGGAAAATTATCTTTTGCTAAATTAAGAGATATTGAAGGAGATATGCAACTTGAGATTAAAGTTGATATGATTGGCGAAGAAGCTTATGAATTCTTTAAGAAACAAATTGATACAGGAGATTTTGTAGGTGCTAAAGGTGAAATCTTTACTACTCAAACTGGTGAAAAAACTTTAAGAGTAGAAAAACTTACTTTCCTAGGTAAAGCTTTAAGACCACTACCTGAAAAATTCCATGGATTAGTAGATACTGAAACTAAGTATAGAGAAAGATATGTTGATTTAATTATGAATCAAGATTCTAGAGAATTATTCTTAGGTAGAAGTAAGTTCTATTTCTTCTTAAGAAACTTTATGAATGATAATGGATTCTTAGAAGTTGAAACACCTATTATTCAAACTGCAGTATCTGGAGCTAGCGCTAAGCCTTTCTTCTCTCATCATAATGCACTTGATATAGATTGTAATCTTAGAATAGCACCAGAGTGTTATTTAAAAGAATGTAATGCTGCTGGATTTGAAAGAGTTTATGAAGTAGCTAAATGTTTTAGAAACGAAGGAATGGATCCACAACATTTACAAGAATTCACTCAAATTGAATGGTATGCTTCTTTCTGGAACTTTGAAGATAATATTAAATTCTTTGAAAAGTTTATGAGAGAAACTGCTATGTATTTAAAAGGTACTACTGTTCTTACTATTGGAGAAAAAACTATCGATTTAGGTAAAGAATGGGACAGAGTTAATTATGTTGAAGCATTAACTAAAGAACTTGGATTTGATTTCTTAAATATAGACGATGCCGAAGAATTAAGAAGTAAGATTATTAACAGTGGTAAGTTCACTGCTACTGATTTAGAAGAATGTTCATCAGTTAGTCAATTAATCGATTTTTGCTATAAGAGACTAGTAAGAGCTAATATATTTGAGCCTACTATTATGTATAATTACCCTGCTGTTTTAAAACCACTTGCTAGAAGAAATGATGATAATAATAAAGTAGTAGATGTATTCCAAGTTATTATAGCTGGAGCTGAAATTTGTAATGCATATTCTGAGCTTGTTAATCCTGAAATTCAAAGATCTAATTTTGAAGATCAATTAAAGGCTAAGGCGCAAGGAGACGACGAGACTATGGATTTAGATGAAGACTATTTAAGAAGTATGGAGCAAGGTATGCCACCTATTAGTGGACTTGGTGTTGGTATAGATAGATTAATGATGCTTCTTTATAATGCTCCTAGTGTTAGGGATGTAGTATTATTCCCTATTATGAAACCACTTAATTAATTACTGAGGTTATCATGATTAAATGTAGACATAATTATAAAGACAGTAATTTTTTCGATATCACTTTAGTTAAAGATGATGTGAAGGTAAGTATTTTCTATGGTGGTAACTGTGATTTAGTTATTCAGTCAGATGGTAATGGACCTAGAATTATGAAAGATAATTTTGATGGTGAAATGACATACATTGTTACTAAGGATGATGAAGAGTATGATTGTTTTAATACTTTAGTTGATCATATTCTTAGAAATAGAAAAGAAGACAGACATGGTTTAATAGATGATAATAATGTTATTAATTGGTATTCTAATGACTCTTATTTAGAAGCAGCAAATATGCTTTCTATAAGAAGAGAAAATGAAGATATAGTTCTTACATTCTACCATAATAAATATAATGATTTAGATTTTGGTGTTCCTGTTGTTATAACAAATAGTGGATGTAGATATTATACTTTTAATATATATTTCATGGAACTATACAAGAACTTACAGTCTTATGCAAATAGAGACATTAATATATTTGGATTAAATAAAAAAAGTAGCTAAGCTACTTTTTTTGTATCTAAAACTTGGTTTAATTAACTATTTATTGTATAATTATTATTAGGAGGTAATAGAAATGAAAAAAAGGAACTTAGTGTTCACTATCATTGCAGCTGTTTCAGTTTTACTTATGATTTTAGCAGCTATACTAGGAAATAGTGCTTCACTTCCTTTAGCACTTATTGGAGCTACTTCATTATTTGTTATTGGAATTATGTTGTTTATTTGTAAAAAAGATAATAAAATTATCAGAATTATACTTTTAACAACTGTGTACCTATTCTTACTTAGCTATATCATACCAGGTTCATACTACAGTGATACAGTTACTAGTGTTGGATTAACAAGAATGAGTTTGTATGAATTAATACTATATCCATATAATACTTTATTCTTACCTAATTCATTCCAAGCATTCCTACTTATATTAGTAGTAGGAGGATTCTATGGAGTACTAGAAAAAACTGGTAAGATCAAAGGATTACTCGAAAAAATTGCAAAATCTTTGAAAGGAAATGAACTTTTATTCTTAGGCGTAATATCATTCTTATTTGCTGTTTTAACTAGCGTATTTGGATTACATATTTTATTATTTGTATTTATTCCATTCGTTGTATCATTACTACTTTTACTTGGTTTTGATAAATTAACAGCACTTCTTGCTACATTTATTTCACCACTTATTGGTGTAATTGGTAGTACATATAGTGGAAATATTGCACTTATAATAAACGAAGGAACATCTACTGTAATTAAAGATGGTATATTATTTAAAGTTATACTATTATTAGTATGCTATGGTATTTATTTATTCTTCTTAATTAGACAAGCTAAAAGATCTAAGAATAAGATGAATGAAGTTAAAGAACAACTAGCACTTACTTTAGGTGAAGAAAAAGGAAGCAGCAAAAAACCTGCATGGCCTATAGTTGTTATTTTATCAGTACTTTGTGTTATCTTTATTTTAGGATATACAGATTGGACTGGTGTATTTAACACAGATGCCTTCACTAAAGCATTTGAAAGTGTTACTACATTTGAAATTGCTGGACATCCTATATTTGGATATTTACTAGGTAGTGCTGATGCTTTTGGAACTTGGTCTTATCAATATACTGGTGTTCTAAATTATCAAAATGCAATTATATTATTAATAGTAGCTTCTATACTAGTAAGCTTAATTTATAGTATTAAAGCTGATGAAGCAATTAGTTCTTTTGCTAAAGGTGCTAAGAAAGTATTTAAGGGTGCTATTTTAGTTATGATAGCGTACATGCTATTATTTATTGATGGTAACCATGCAATGCTTGCTACTGTTATAGATTTCATTATGAATCTATTTAAGAATACTACTGGATTTATTAGAAATACTTTATTTGTTATAACATCTAGTATATTTACTGCATTAAGTACATTCTTACATATTGATACATATTATACAGTTCAACTTGCTACAGCTCAATTAAATAGCTATTTCAGTGATTTAAATACACTACTTGCTATTATAACTAGTGCGTTCCATGGACTTGCAATGATATTCGTTCCTACTTCTTCTATGTTAATTCTAGGACTTTCTTATCTTGGAATTTCATATAAGGAATGGATGAAATCATCTTGGAAGTTACTTGTAGCTCTTTTAGCAGCTATATTTGTAATAATTACTATTATGGCAATTGTTGTATTATAAAACTAAAACCTGCTTTTATAGCAGGTTTTTTTATGCTTAAAAAAAGAAAGGATAAACCTTTCTTAATCTAAGTCATGTCTAGATAATATTGCAGCTGGTGTTTTTCTTAGTGTGTTAAATACTGGTAGTAATCCTATTACTAAATTGAATACAAATAGTAATATTACTGTAATAATGAATACAAATGGATTAATAACAAATTCTTTTGCTATAAACCCTAGTGTTTCAGATTCACTTAGAGTTTTTAGTATGTATGTCATAAATATAACGCCTGGAATAGAAGCTATTGTTGTTATTGCTATTATCTCTCCAAAGAACATTTTATATATATCCGCTTTTCTTACTCCAATTGCTCTAAAGATACCTACTTCTTTTACTCTTGATAAGAATGAGCTTCTTACCATTAAGAATACTTCAATTAGTGATATTGCTAATATTATTTCAGCTATTAAAAGTTTACTTGCTACAGATTCTTTCATTGCTTTTTTATAATCACTTTTAGCTTTCTCGTACGTATCTTGAATGTTTATAGCAGTTTCTTTTAATTCTTTTAGTGTCTTTTCTTTATTCTTTGACATTATTACATAGTTTTCTGCTTTATTAATTAATTGATATTTAATAGTGTTTTCGTTAGAAAAGTCTTTATCATAACCTTCTTTAGATGTATAGTAACCTACTATTTTAAGTTTATGACCATATACAACTTTGTCTGTTTCTACATTTAATTTAGATGAATAATCATCTTGATATCTTGCTATTATTTCATAGTCATTGACTGGCCATGAGCCTTTAACTAGTTTTATTTTATCTTTATATAATTTGTAATCAGTTATACTTACAGCATCTGGATCATATCCATAATTATTATTATTTAAATTAGCAATTAAGTTAATAAATTTAGACTTATTAACATATACATTAGGTTCTCTTTTATTAGTGAATCCTACTACTTTCATATCTGGCATATTTTCAATATTTATAGTTCTTCCTATATATTGTGATGGTTTTGTGAATCCTGCCATTTTAGATGAATCACTATATTTAATAGCTGCTTCCATTGCTAGTAGATCAAACACTACTTCATTTTCATTTTCTGGCATTCTTCCTTCTACTATATCTTCTTCTGTTATAGTACTTATATCACTTAAAGATGCTGACACCCCAAGTTTTGCTCCTTGTGTTTGATAAAATTCATCAATATTTATATTTAATGTTACTATTGAATTACTTGGAAGAACATATAAAACATCATCCATTTTTTCGTATTTAAGAAAATCTCCTACATAACTCCTCTTTTGAGATGTAATTAGATAATTTTTGTTGTATGCTATAAAGTCTTCATCATTAACTCTTATAGCTCCGAACATAGAGCTAACTGCATACAAAGAGAACATTCCTGATAAGAAAAATCCTGCTAATAGTATTTTCTTAACAAATGAATAATTAAATACTTTTCTAAATCCATTTATTATCAAAGATATTGGATTTAAGATTGAACTATATTTCTTTTTAAAGTTATCTTTAAATACTTCACCAAAGTTGAAAGTATATTTATCTATTTCATCTCTTGTTATTTTCTTATAATGGTCATCAACAAAATCTATTGCTGAAGACTCATCTACTAATAATGGTTTTAAATCATTTTCTGTTTTAATATATATATTGCCATTATCAACTACTATATTAATGTCTATTTTTTCCTTTTTATTGCTATAGACATTAATATTAATATCTTTATCTTTTAAATCATATTTATTTTCGAAATCTTTTAGATAAAAAGTATTATCTGTTTTATAATCTAGATCTTCATTGTCTTTATTATCATAGTCTTTAATTACTTTTCCATCTTTTATTTCAATTACTCTGCTTGCATAAAAGTTTGCAAGTTCTACTTCATGAGTAACTAGTATAACTAATCTGTCTTTAGATATACCTTTTATTATTTTCATTACTTCTAATGAGTTTTTAGAATCAAGGTTACCAGTAGGTTCATCAGCTAAGATTATATTTGGATCTTTTACAATAGCACGCGCTATACCAACTCTTTGTCTTTCACCACCTGATAACATGCTTGCAGGTCTTTTCTTATATCTTAACATTCCTACTTTATCAAGAGCATATTCTACTCTTTCTTTTATTTCATTCTTATCTTTTAGGCCTATCATTCTAAGTACAATAGCTACATTATCATATACGCTCATGTTTTCAACTAGTTTATAGTCTTGGAAGATATATCCTACATTTAGGTTTCTTATTTTATCTCTTTTATATACTAATTTACTGTTTACTCTTTCACCATTGATGAATATTTTACCGCTTTTTAGTTTATCTAGACCACCAATAGCATTTAAAAGTGTAGTTTTACCACATCCACTAGGTCCTAAAAGAGCTACTAAACCATTGTCTTTAAATGAAAGAGTTGTATCATCTATTGCTTTTATTTGATTGTTTTTGCCTTTATTAAAGTATTTTTTAGCATTTATTATTTCTAGCATATGTTACACCTCCTCATGTATTGTCTTAATAGCACTTTCTTTGAATAGCTTCTTAGCAAATTTCATTGCTACTAAGAATGATATGAATAATAATATTAATCCTAGAAGAATATAATCTCTTAAGGTTAAGAACGTCATCAATTCATTTACAAAGCTAATTTTTATTATATTTAGTTTGCATGTTATTAATAATGCCATCATTAAAGAGTACGCTATGAAAGCTGCATTAAGAAGTTCTATTATTAATAGCTTCTTACATACATGTTTATTAGCACCTATCATTCTTAAAGTGGCAAAATAAACGTTTCTTGATTTTAGTATTATCTTAAGAACAAAGTATGATATAAAGAATAATACAACAACTAATATAATTGTTACTACTGTTCTTATTATTCTTAAAATAGCTACTGATGATGGTCTTAAAAGTGCATCTTTTATTTTTAAAGTATATAAGTCTAATCCTTTAAGATCTTTTACTGTTTGATCAATAATTTTATCATCTTTTACAAATACACTACTTTGGTAATTACCTTTATTATATAAAGAATTATAGTCATTTGTATTAATGTATATTTGACCATTTCTTGATTCATAATCAGAAAAGCCAGTTACAGTAGCAAAGTTATTTTTATAATAAGTTTTTGTTACTGTTAAGTTTAGTTTCGCATCATAGTATTTATTACTTACTTCTATTGTTAAAGGACGATTCTTACAGTTTTCTCTTGGGCAGTAAAAACTATAATCATCTGATATGTATACTTGTCCCTTAGGTACTCTGTCTAGTGGTACTATCATAAATTCATTAATATAATCGTTTGAATCATGATAAGAATTTTCAAATAATACTTTTGCAAAACTAAAGTATTTGTTAACACTCTTTCCAAGTGCTGCCTCAATATTATCACTTACGTAGAATATTCCTTCTCCATAATCAGTAGCGTTATCTTTGTATTTTATTCCAACTACTTTCATTCCTTTTTTAATGTCTCTTCCTGTAGTGTCAGATAGCTTTAAATCTGAAGATAACACTTGATCTCTTAATTCATCGTAATAGTAGTCTCCGCTGTTAGCTTCAACAACTACTTCATTTTCATTTTCTGGAAGTCTTCCATAATCGACTTCGCCTTTAAAGTTTTTGATATTATTAGTACTTCCATATAGCCAGATTTGATCATCATATAGAGTTACACTATTGTCTAATAACAAATCATTTTTGACTATATAGTCTACATTATCTAGTTTACTTATTTTTTCGTAATCTTCATCAGTAAACGCAGTTTTATCATTCTTTTTAATAATTATTCTATCTTTAGAAATATTAGTAAAGTAATAGTTAGAACCATAGGTTCCTTCTAAGTATTCTTCTCTTTTTAGTGAAGAATATTCAGTTAAAAGAGATATACTCATAAATAAATATATTATTAATACTAATAAGAATTTAGGTATAATGTTGAATGTATTTCTTATTCCTAATCTTAATCTATTAAAGAAAGTTATATTTTTAAAATCATTAAGTTCTACTTCTTCTACTTGATCAGCTTTCTTTATTTCTTTATCTTCTAGTATTCTTCCATCATGCATTTTAATTTTTCTAGTAACATATTCTTCTACTTGTTCATAGTTATGTGTTACTACTATTACTAGTTTATCTTTAGCTATTTCACTTAATAACTTAATAATTCCTGTAGCAGCTTTTGAATCTAGATTACCCGTTGGTTCATCGGCAATGATTATTGGTGTTTCTTTTGCAAGAGCTCTTGCAATAGCAACTCTTTGCTTTTGACCACCTGATAGTTTAGATACTTTAGTATTTTTAAACTTTTTAAGTCCTACAGTATCTATTAAGTCTAATGCTTTTTGTTTTATTTTTCTTTTAGAATTACCATTTAATAATAATACTAATTCTACATTTTGATAAACTGTATAAGAGTTTACCAAGTTAAAACTTTGAAATATGTTACTTATATACTTTCTTCTATAGTTTTCAAAGTCTAAATCTGTATAATGGCTTGTTTCCTCACCATTTATATACATTTCTCCTTCTTCATATGTATCTAGTCCACTAATTACATTTAAAAGAGTACTTTTACCTGATCCACTTTCACCAGTTATTGCTACAAATTCACCAATGTTAAACTCAGTTGATATCTTTGTAAATCCACTAGCAATTACTCCCTTGCTGTAATAAAACTTAGATACGTTAGATAGTTTTATTAATGCTTTTTTCATTTCATCCTCCGACATTATAATTATATAATAATTTGATATTAATATCTAGCACCTATCAGTATCAGTTTAGTTCTTTTTAGGTGCATATATATTATTTTATTTATATATTTGATATAATATTATTAGGTGATAGGAATGGATGAAATAATTATATTATTACTAATAATAACTCTTCCTTTGATTGCACAGTTATATATAAGTTCTACTTATAGTGCTAATCTTAGAAAGAAGAGTTCTTCTAATATGAATGGATATGATACTGCTAGAAAGATACTAGATGCTAATGGTCTTAGTGATTTATTAATTGTAGAAACACAAGGAAACTTAACTGATCACTATGATCCTAAAAGAAAAGTAATTAGACTTTCAAGTGATATTTATCATAAGGATTCTATTTCATCAGTAGCTGTAGCTGCTCATGAATGTGGACACGCTCTTCAAGACAAAGATGGATACTTATTTTTAAAAATAAGAAGTGCTTTAGTTCCTGTTGTTAGCATTATGTCTAGAATATCATATATAGTTATATTCTTAGGTTTCTTACTTGAAGTATTAGATCTTATATGGCTTGGAATTATATGTGTAGGAGCTGGTGTACTATTTCAGTTTATTACACTTCCAGTTGAAATTAATGCTTCTAAAAGAGCTCTTAAACAATTAGAAGATTTAAATATATTAGTAGATAGAGAGCATACTAATGCAAAAAGCGTTCTTAGAGCAGCTGCTCTTACGTATGTATCTGGAGCTTTAGCTGAACTACTACAATTAATAAGATTAATAAATACTACTAGAAGAAGATAAATAAAAAACACTGATAATTTCAGTGTTTTATTTTTGTTTTTTCATTTTTTTAATTTTAAACATAAACTTTATATTTGAGTTATAGAATCTTTTTATTCTTTTAGGTTCTGTTGTTATTCTATATAGCCATTCTAAGTTTAGTTTTTGGAATATTTTAGGAGCTCTTTTTTTCATTCCTGATAATACATCAAATGATCCACCTACTCCTACAAATACTCCTTTTTTGAACTTGTTTAGATGCTTATATATTAATTTTTCTTGGGCAGGTATGCCAAGTGCTATTAAGCATACATCTACGTCTAAATCTTTTATTGTTTCAAAGAATTGATCTTTGTCATAATCATATCCATTAGCTGATGCTACTATTTTTATTCCTTTATATTCTTTTCCTATCTTTTTAACAAATGCATCAATTACTTCTTCATGAGCACCTAGAAGTGCTACATTTAGTTTCTTTTCGTTTGCTAGTTCTAATAGTTTTACAGCTAAATCTACTCCTGTTATTCTTTCTTTTACTTGATATCCTAACATATGAGAAGCTTTTACTATACCAATACCGTCAGGTACTATTGTTGTTGCTTCATCCATTACTATTTTATTAAATTCTTCATCTTTACTTGCTATTTCAAAAGTTTCTGGATTAGCTGTTATTATAAACATTCTTTTATTTTTATTTAGGTTTTCTTCCATTACACTGTAGAACTCTTCTTTTGGTGTTCCTACTAATTTGTCAAAATATTTTCTCATTATATTACTCCTTTTATAAATTCTAACCATTTTTCTTTTATATTATCAAATGAATATCCATTTGATAATTCAATGCTATTTTTACTTAGTCTCTTTAGAAGTTCTTTATCATTTATTACTTCTACTGCTTTTTTAGCCATTTCTTCTATGTTTCTATTATCAATTAAAAAACCATTTTTATTGTTTTCTATTAATTCATTAGCTCCTTGAGCTGAAGAAAAAGCTATTTGTGGAAGCGCACATGAACCCGCTTCAATTAATACTAGTCCAAAGCTTTCTTCATATGAACACATTAGATATAAAGAAGAATCTTTCATTATATTTTTTATATAGTTTCTATCTTTAAATCCGTGCATTGTTACGTATTTTTCTAATTTATATTCTTTAATTTTATTTTCAATTAGTGGTCTTTCGTTTCCTTCACCAATTATGTCTAAAGTTATTTCTTTGTCCATCTTGTTTATTTCTTTAAATACTTCTATTAAGTCTAAAAAGCCTTTTTCATGAGATAGTCTGCCTACAGAAACTATATTCTTTCTAGAAAGATTTGATATAGGGTTTATTTCATTATCTAAGCTATTTGGAATTAATACACACTTTATAAAGTTAAATTCTTTAGTATAGTAATCATTTAAATCTTTAGATACATTCATTAAGTAGTCTACTCCTTTAAGTGCTTTTCTTAAACTATTTATATACTTTTTGTCGTTGTTATGATGTCTATGTTCCTGCGCTACTGTGACTTTATTAGAGTATCTAAGTAGTTTAGTGAATTCAATTCTACTTGATAGTATTAGATCACTATCAGTATTTTTAATATATTTTTTCATTGTATATTTTTTTAAATAAAGCACTTTTATGCTTTTATATGCTTCTTTAAAAACATCTATTATTTTGAAATGCTTTATGGCATTTATAAACTCATTTCTATTAGGTACTACGTCTGTTAAATAAACTACTTTTACTCTTGGATCAAGATTAAATGCAGGATTCTTTGTTATTTTGTATGTTACTGCTATTTCTACTTCATAGTTATCAATTAAAGAATTTGCTTCATTTATTATTGCTTTTTCTACTCCTCCATAATTTAAGTGAAGAGATAGAATTGATATCTTTTTCATTTTATCATCCTTCATAATTTAATATTATCATACTTTATAAGTTTTTTAAAGTGAGTGTTAACACCTTTTTTATCTATTCATATAATACTTTAGAAAGAGGTGATATACTTGAAAAAAAGATTATTTATTATTGGTTTATTGTGCATTTTATTTCTTAGTTTGTCTTTTATTTTTTATAATAAAAGAAGTAATAAGATAACTGTTGCTGAAGTTACTCATAGTGTTTTTTATACTCCTTTTTATGTTAGCATACATAATGGGTATTTTAAAGATGAGGGATTAGATATTGAACTTGTTCTTACTAGTGGTGCTGATAAGGTTGCAAGCGCAGTTATATCAGGAGACGCACAGATAGGGCTTAGTGGGCTTGAAGCTACTTTGTATGCATATGAAAATGGACTTGATGATTATTTAGTTTCTTTTTCTTCTCTAACTAAGAGAGATGGACAATTTCTATTTGGTAGCTGTGAATATAAAAATAATTTTTCTTTAGATGGTCTAAAAGGAAAAAGAGTTTTAGCTGGTAGAAAAGGCGGTATGCCTTCTAGTGTATTTGAATATGCTTTGTTTAAGAATAATGTTAGTGGCGTAATTATTGATAACTCTGTGGACTTTGCTAATTTATCGTCTGCTTATATAGCTAAAGAGGGTGACTTTGTTAATCTTTTTGAGCCTAATGCTTCTTCATTAGAAAAGGAAGGATATGGATGTGTATTAGCTTCTGTTGGATTACTTGCAGGAGAAGTTCCTTATACTGTTTTTCATTCTAAAAAAAGTTTTATTGATAGTAATAGTGATGTTATAAGAAGATTCAATAGGGCTATTAAAAAGGGAATGCAATTTGTTAAAGATAATACTGAAGAAGATATAGCTTTAATTATTAAAGATGAATTTCCAGGTAATAGTGTTGAAGAAATAAGCTCATTTATCAAAAGATATAAAGAAGCAGATTCTTGGTACTTTGATAATTTTATTAGTGAAGAAAGCTATAATAACCTTCTTGATTTATTAATTCACTTTAATCTTATTAAAAAAAGATATAACTATTATGATTTGGTAACTAATAAATATAGTGAATAGTATTGTTTGTTTAGACAACATTAATAAGTCATATCATAGTTTAGACTATGAAGTTAAGGTTATTAATAATATTTCTTTTAAGATTAATAATGGGGAATTTGTTACTATAGTGGGTCCAAGTGGATGTGGTAAGAGTACTATTTTAAATATTATATCTGGACTTGATAAGGATTATGATGGCGTCGTTACATTTGGCGAGGATATTAGCATTAGTTATATGACTCAGGAGGAGAGCTTATTTCCTCATTTAAGTATTTTAGATAACGCTTTGATAGCGCTTAAAGTAAAGGGCAAATTAAATAACAATTCAATTAATTATGTTAATGGTTTACTTAGGAAGTATGGTCTTTTTGATATTAGATATAAAAAAGTAAGTGAATTATCTGGGGGTCAAAAACAAAGAGTTTCTCTTGTTAGAACGCTTAGTATTAAACCTAACTTAATACTATTAGATGAAGCTTTTTCATCACTAGATTATGTTAATAGGCTAAAGATAAGTGAAGATGTTTATCACATTGTTAAAGAAGAAAATATAAGTGCACTGATGGTTAGTCATGATATTGCTGAAGCTATTTCTATGTCTGATAGAATAATAGTTTTAAGTAATAGACCAGCTTGCATTAAAAAAGAGTATCTTATTAGCTTAGGGGATAGTCCTATTGAGAATAGAAATAATAAAGACTTTAATTACTACTTTTCTAAAATATGGGAGGATATAAATGAGTAGTAAAGAGCATTTATTATTCTTAAGAAAAAGTAAAAGAAATAAAATAATTATTAGATCTTTTCAAATATTAATATTTTTCTTATTTATTCTTTTTTATGAATTATTTGGAAGAAATAATATTATTAATTCTTTTATAACTTCATATCCTTCTAAAATATTTAGTAGTCTTATAAGCTTATTTATTAATAATAATTTATTGTTTCATATATTTATCACTTTAAAAGAAGTTATTTTATCATTTATTATTACTAATATTATTAGCATTATTGTTTCTTTAATACTATTCTTATTTAATACTTTTGATAAGATAGTGGAGCCTTATCTAACTATGATTAATAGTCTTCCAAAAGTTGCTTTAGGTCCTCTAATTATTATTAGCTTTGGATCTAGTTCTTCTAGTATTATTGCTATGGCTGTTTTGATAAGTGTTTTTACTTCAATAGAAACTATTTCTAATTGTTTTAAGAATACAAGTACATCTATTATTAAGATGCTTAAATCTTTTAATGCCAGTACTATTCAAATTATTTGGTATGCTATTATTCCATGCAACTATAAAAATATTATATCTTCTTTTAAGATAAGTATTAGTCTTTGTTTAATAGGAACTATTATGGGTGAATTTTTATCTAGTAAAAGTGGTGTTGGTTATTTAATACTATATGGAACTCAAGTATTTAATATGAGCTTAGTTATGGCTTCTATAATTGTTTTACTAATAATGTCTTTATGTTTATATTTGATTATTAAATATATAGAAAAACACTTAATTTAATTAAGTGTTTAATTTGGTTTATATTCACCTTTTGCTGATAAATCTATTACTATATATTTTCCTAGTATTTCATTTATATTTTCTTCATTTTGATTATTTAATAGTTCTTCTTTAGATAACCATATATATAGTAAATATGTTTTTTTAGCATTTTTTGGAAGATATATATTATCTACTAATAAATTATTCATACTTGTTACTGAATCATATGTTTTTATTAGTGGAGTGTCTGTATTAGCCTCTTTTATTGCTACTTTGAAATACTTATAATGAGAACTACTTACAAAGCTTGTGAAGTTTTGTGTATAACTTTGATTATTTCCAGATACATTTCTACCTGTTATATCAGCTGTATTTGGAAGTATTCTATTTTCTTCTATAGGTGTTCCTTCGCTAGTTGTGTCTGGCATAAGATAAAGAGATAAATACAAATCAAGTTTACCATCATTTTCCACTTCAAATTTATAAGGTATTACCTTTTCTAAGTATTCACTATCTGATATTGGGTATTGAGGTAAAAAGGATGTTTCTCCATTATTTGTAACAGTTCCTAGTATATTACCCATTAGTTCATTAGAACTAGTACATGCCGCACTGTAGCATAGTGATATGCTTATGTCTCCAAAAGTTAATACTTTATGTTCACTTTCTTTTGATATGGTAAATGCTGCATAACTTAAGTTTATTATTAAACCAAGTGTTACAATTATACTTAATACTACTAATAACAATTTTATATGGATCTGCTTTATATTCATGTTATCACCATATTCTTTCTTTATTATAATATTATTTTAATATATTAAGCAAAAATTATCAATCTTTCTCAGCAAATAAAAACAAGCGCTGATGCGCTTATTTTTCTTCAGAATATATACTAAATGATAATAATTTATCTTGTTCTTTTGTTGGTGTATTTTCATCTAGATATAGTTTTAATTCTTTTTTAATAGTATCTTTTTTAGATATTTTACTAGTATCAATTAAATATAACACTGTATCTTCTTTAACAATACTTGGTAAATCTGTTAATTTATAAACATTCCCTTCATAGTTTAATTTTAAATACATAGCTGGTAATGAACTAGATTGCATGTCATATTTAAAGAACAGATTATAAGTTTTTGATGCATTATTAGGATTGCTTATATTAAACTTTATTCCTTCTATATATTGAGCACTTTCATCATCTGTTGGGAATAGAGCATTTATATTCTTTGTAATCACTGCATTAATCATATTGTTATAGTTTGAATACGCGTACGCTATTTGTGCTTCATTTTCATAGTCAAAATTATTCCATACTAATAATGAAATTATTATAAAGGCTATTATTCCCCCTATTTCAAGGAATAATCCCCTTATTCTTTTTTCTAGTTCTATCATAACCACTAACCCCCATTAGTGATTAAATTATACCATAAAAGGTACAAATAGTCAAGCTGAGCAAATAAAAAGCAATTATTTAATTGCTTTTTTTGTTTTTAATAACTCATTTTTTAATTTAAGTAGATTGAATAGTTTTAATATATCATATGATAATACTCCAAGAGCTGGTATTAATATTGCTATTATCCATCCCATTTTACTTGATAAGAAGAACTGGATTCTTCCTAATTGAGGTATTTTTGCTCTTACTACACCTACTACGTTATTAGATAGTATTAATTCAGAGTCTGCTTCTGGATTAGCATCTCCTTGTGTAATAAATACTATTCCTTCATTAGTATTTAATTTTTCTACTACACGGTGCGTAATTGGAACTCCTTTGAAATAGTTATTTGTACTGTAATAAGATATTACATCTCCTATTTTTATGTTTTCTGGTTTAGTTTTAACAACAAATACTACATCATATACTTTAATTTTAGGAGTCATACTTGGACTTATTATTGTATATAGACCAAGCGCTGGTGTTTTACCTTTTACTTGTGATAATTTGTTAACTGCTATATAAGTCACTAAGAAAGCACATATTGCTAAAAGTACAGACATTACTAACATTGATAGAGCTTTTATGCATTTTTTTACTATTTCATTTTTTATTAATGGCTTTCTATTATCAAATTTTCTTTCTTCTTTTTTAGTTTCTTTTTTAGTACTTTTTTTATCTTTTATAGCTTTTATATTGCTTTCATCTATTTCTTTTTTTAATTGAGTTCTTAAACGAGCTAATTGTTCTTTATTATCCAAATCTATTACTTTTTTTGTAGTTTTTTTTGATTTAACTGTTTTGGTCTTAACTGTTTTTTTAACTTCTTTTTTATCATTCTTTTTTCCGGCCATTTTAAACATCTCCTACTATAGATTATTATAATAGATTTTATAGTTTTATACAAGAAAAAAAGACTTTGTTAGTCTTCATATAAGTGTTTTTGGCTATAGATGCATCCACAGTAATTCTGTCTATATAGTTCATACTTTTTAGATAACTCAATACTTCTTTTATAACCGTCTTTCTTTTTAAAGTCTGAGTATAAATATTTAATGCCAATAACACTTTCTAATTCTTTTCCTATTTGATTTAATACTTGACTATTCTTATATGGACTTACTGTAAGTGTAGTTGCAAAATAGTCGAATCCTAGTTTTTTTGCTTCAACGGCTGTTTTTTCTAGTCTTAAGTTATAGCATTTATGGCATCTAATGCCACCTTCTTTTACTTCTTCTAATCCTTTTGCCATTTCTTTAAATTTATCATTTTCCCAGTCACAATCTAGGAAATTAATACCACCTAGTTCTTTTAATAGTCTTTTTTGTTCTTCTTTTCTTTTTAGATATTCTTCTAGTGGTTCAATGTTAGGATTATAGTAGAATACTGTTAATTCAAAATAAGGATTTAATCTTTCTATTACTGCTGAAGAGCATGGCCCACAGCAAGAATGAAGAAGTACTTTTGGTCTTTTTCCTTCTTCCTCTTTTATTATTTTTTCAAGTTCTATATCATAGTTTATATTCATAAATCCTCCATAGCAAAAAAGTAATAGATATCTATTACTTATTTAATCTTTTAGCATCTTCTTTTTTTCTAAGTTCTGTATTAAGAATTTTCTTTCTTAATCTAAATCCTTTAGGCGTTACTTCTACTAGTTCATCACTGTTAATATAGTCTAATGCTTTCTCTAGAGTTAATTGTCTTGGTCTTTTTAATACTACTGTATGGTCTTTTGAAGCACTTCTTGTGTTAGTTAGGTTTTTAGCTTTTACTGCATTTACTGCAAGGTCTAAATCTTTATTAGCTTCACCTATAATCATTCCTTCGTATACTTCTTCACCTGGTTCAATGAACATAACTCCTCTGTCTTCTAGCGCTCCAAGAGCATAGGCAGTAGCTTTACCATTTTCCATTGATACTAGTACACCTAGTTTTCTGCTTCCTATTTCAGCGTTTGTAAGTGGTCCATATTCTTTAAATGTATGGTTAATAATTCCATATCCTTTTGTTAAAATTAAGAATTCATTTACAAATCCAATTAATCCACGTGATGGTACTAAGTATTCTAGCTTAGTGTTGTTTTCAAGTGGTTTCATTGATAACATTTGTCCATTTCTAGCTGCTAAACTTTGAATTACGTCACCTACTGTGTCTGATGGTGCTTCTATTAATACTTCTTCATAAGGTTCCATTTTAACGCCATTTATTTCTTTTACTATTACTTCAGGTTTTGATACTTGTAGTTCAAATCCTTCTCTTCTCATGTTTTCTATTAATATTGATAAGTGAAGTTCACCACGTCCTGATACTAACCAACTTTCTTGGTCTGCTTGGACTACTCTTAAAGAAACGTCTTTTTCAAGTTCTTTCATTAATCTTTCTTCTATTTTTCTAGCAGTTAAAAGATCTCCTTCTTTTCCTGCGAATGGACTTGTGTTTACTCCAAATGTCATTTGTAGAGTAGGCTCTTCTATTCTTAGAATAGGAAGGGCTTCTTCTTTTCCTACTTCACATACAGTTTCACCTACTGATATATCAGGAAGTCCTGAAATACCTACTATTTCACCTGCAGAAGCTGATTCTATTTCTTCTCTTTTTATTCCAGTAAATCCAAATAGTTTTTGTACTCTAAATTGTTTAATAGAACCATCTAGTCTTACACAAGATACCATTTGTCCTGCTTTTACAGTTCCCCTAGCTATTGTTCCTACTCCAATTCTTCCAACATAATCATTATAATCTAATAGTGCTGGTTGAAATTGTAGTGGTTCTGATGGGTTACCCTTAGGTTCTGGAATAGTGTTTACTATTGCTTCAAATATTGGATCCATAGTATGTTCTTGAGTTGATAAGTCTTCACTTAAAGATGTAGTTCCAGCTAGAGCACTAGCATATATTACTGGGAAGTCTATTTGATCATCATTAGCACCTAGTTCAATAAATAATTCAAGAACTTCATCTATTACTTCGTTAAGTCTTATATTTTCTCTATCTACCTTATTAATTACTACTATTGGTTTTAAGTTAGCTTCTAGTGCTTTCTTTAAAACGAATCTAGTTTGAGGCATTGTTCCTTCTCTTGCGTCTACTAAAAGAATTACACCGTCTACCATGTGCATTATTCTTTCTACTTCTCCACCAAAGTCTGCATGTCCTGGTGTATCTACTATATTTATTTTATAGTCTTTATAGTGAACTCCAGTTGTTTTAGCAAGAATAGTTATTCCTCTTTCTTTTTCAATATCATTTGAATCCATTACCCTGTCATCATGAGTTTCGTTATCTCTAAATGTTCCACTTTGTTTTAGTAGTTCATCTACTAGAGTTGTTTTACCATGGTCAACATGGGCGATTATTGCTACGTTTCTTATTTTCATTCTTTTTCACCTCAATAAAAAAACCTAGTGTATTATATCACTAGATTAGTTTATTTGTAAAGTTTTTTATACTAAGAATAAGTATACATAGTATATTAGTAATACTATTAACATTATTATTCCTTCAGTTTTACTTAATTCTTTATTTGTTTTACCAAATATGTATAACATAAATGAGGAAATTACTAGCATTATTGAGTCTACTAAGTCAAATGATGTTGTATTTATATTTCCATATATTAATACTGGAAGAGCAAGTACTACGCATATATTAAATATATTTGTTCCAATAATGTTTCCTAGTACCATCTCATGTTCACCTTTAATAGCGCATGCTACTGTTAAAGATAGTTCTGGAAGTGAAGACCCTATTACCAGTATAGTCATTGATATTATTTTTTCACTTACTCCTAATTTTTCTGCTAGTAATACTGAGTTATCAACTACTAGATTACTTGAAGCTATTACTACTATAAGCGCTAATGATAAGTATATTATTGATTTAACTAGTGAATATTTAGCTTTGTCATTCTTTTCTTTTTTAGCATCTTTTATACTTTTAAAAATGTAGAACATAAATACTACGAATAACATTACTAAGAATATACTATCTAATCTTGATAATGTGTTTACTTCCTTATTAAAGAATAGTGCATCATTTAATAAAAATGTTATTAGTGATGTTACTATTAGTATTAAAGGTAATTCTATCTTTATAGTTTTTTCTTTAAATTTGATAGGCTTTATTAGGGCTGCTATTGATATTATTAATAGTATGTTTATAATACATGATCCTATTACATTAGCAAGCGTAATGTCTGTGTTTCCTGAAGCCATAGAAGTAAATGATATAGCTAGTTCAGGAGCACATGTTCCAAATGCAGCAATTGTAAGAGCAATTATCATTTTTGGTACTTTAAGTCTTGTTGCTAAGCTGGAAGATGCATCTACAAATAAGTTAGATGCTATTATTAATAATATAAGCCCCACTATTAATAAAGCAACATATGTAATTATTTCTATCACTAGTAGCCTCCCTTTTATTTATTTGTGTAATTATAGTAATTTATTTCACTTAGTTCTTCACTTAACTTTTCTAAGTCTTCTACATCAGTTTCATACATTAATATTTCCTCTATTTCAAATATTAAACTAGATAGTGATGAATGTTTTTCATAGTCTATATCATATCTTTTTAATATTTCAATATCACTATCTCTAAGTACTATACCGTTTTTTCTTTTTTTAGGTATATTATTATTAATATCAATGTTTTCTACTAAGTCATCTATTTTTATTTCTTTTCCATTTATTTTCATATTCTTATTTTATCATATATTATTTATAAATAAAACAAGCAGAATATTATTCTGCTCGTTTAAGTTCTGGTCTTAATTTT
The DNA here is from genome assembly GCA_016292035.1 of Caryophanales bacterium. GTDB lineage: Bacteria > Bacillota_I > Bacilli_A > RF39 > UBA660 > RUG727. The sequence goes on along the minus strand of JAEEZR010000019.1, from coordinate 9,956 downwards.
AATCTATTGATATCTTCGCTTTCATATGTTATTAAACGCATATCTATTTTTCCACATCTTTCACATCTACTTTTTTCTAATAATCCTGCAGATGTTTTTTCACAAGATTCAATATAATATCTATGCCCTCTGTTTAGACATATTTCTCTTTTCACCTTAGCTATATCTCTTTTTATTTCTTCTAATGTAATCTTAATCTTTTTCTGATTATCACGCTTTTTTTCTATTTTTGCAGCTGATTTAAGAGATAGCTTTTTATTATCGTTTTTCTTTTCGGCGCTTTTGATTTGCGCAGTTATTTCATCGTAAGTTTTCTCTGTTTTATTCTTACATTTTTCTAGTTTTGATAATTTTTCTTCTGGTGTCGTTTCTTTTTTGTTTTCTTTTCTGTTATAGTTGCTCATCTTTATCCCCCATCTATTATCATTATATCATGTATTTTTAATTTTGATTACTTATTTTATTTATTTTTACTTTTTCTTCTAATTCTTTTAATATTGCAGTGTTACTTTTTTCATTTTCTTGTGATGCATTTTGATAATTCATAGATAATCCAAGTACAAATATAAATGCTAAGAAATAGAACCATATCATTAGCAATACTATACTACTTAAGCCTGCATAATAGATATTATATGTTGCGATGTTGCGAGCATAATAAGAGAATGCAAAAGTTACTATTACCCATCCAACAGTGGTGAATATACTTCCTTTTATTGCATAGTTGCTCTTTATTTTCATATCTGGCGCTAAGCAGTAAATAAATTTAACACCTATATATATTACTATTAAAGATAGTGGTAATCTTACTATAGGATATATTGTCCCTAGTACTTTTATGAAGTTACCTTTTGTTCCCAGCTTAATCATTATGTTTATTAGTTGTTTACCAAAAACAGGTACTACTAGCATAAATGTTAATAGTGTTACTAACGCTATTGTAAGTAGGAAAGCTTTTATTCTTCTTTTAAAGAAGTTTTTATTTTCAGTATTGAATACCATATTGCTTGCAACTATTATAGCATCAGCACCATTAGATACTATGTAAAAAGCAACTAATGTATGAACTAGGAATCCTACTGTAATGTTTTGTTTTGTCATTAGTGGAGTTAAAAAGCTTACTAGTTCACTTGAAAAATTCTTTTGAAAGAAATTAGTTATGTAGTTAGTTGATATATTAAAGTTAGTTGCTATTAATAGTATTAAAGATATTATTGGCACTATTGATAATACAAAATAATAAGAAAGAGAACTTGGAAGTGTTAACATTTCTCTTTTTCTCATTAAATTATATACGTTTTTTATGTATTCTTTAACTTTGATCATGTTATTCTTCCTTATTCTCTCTCATTTTTTTAAGAGCTTCATTTATGGCATCATCTATTGTCATACTTTCACTTGTTATCATTTGATATCCAATGCTTGCTCCATAGTTATAAGGTAAATTTTTGAATTCTTTCATTAGTTTGTTTACGTAGATTAGTACTGCTTTTTCTTCATACCCTACTAAGTAGATTAAGAATTCATTACCATCAGTTCTTATTATTTCACTGTTTTCTCTTTGAGTATTTATTAGTACTTTAGCAGCAGCTATTATTTGATTGTCTCCTTCTTCATGTCCTTTTGTATCATTTATTTCTGATATATTATTTAAGTCTACTACTATTACTGTCTGTGGATAAATCTTATTAGCTTCCCAATATACTAAGTTATCATTTAAGTAATTTCTATTTTTTAAGTTAGTCATTACGTCTAGATACATTAGTTTATCTTCTTTTTTAATTTTTTTAGTTACTTTTACTTTTCTCTTTACTCTTAATAAGAATATTAATGTAGCTCCTATTAAAAGTGCTAGATAAAATATATTGTTTATTAAGAATTCTACCACTAGATTTCTTTTTGATGCTTTTATTGAATTATTTATTGCTTCATTTACTATATCTTTATTTCCATATATAGACATAAAGTATGAGAATAAATTAGCAAATGTAGTTTTATCATTCTTTATTAAGAATGAATTGTTTATTCCTACTGTTGAACTTATCTTAGTTACAAAGTTTGATAGTTCTTTATTCTTATAGTAGTCATATGCATTTCTTTCAATAGCTATTATGTCATCATCTGTTAATGAATCCATAAGTGATTCATATGTAGGATATTCTTTTATCTTAATTGAACTTTTTTCTAGTTGTTTAGATATTGATCTTGATGCTGTTTTTATTGTTTTATCTTTTAACATGCTTAGTGTTTCTATAGTTGTTTTATTAGCTATGTTTGATAAAACTTCATATTCTGTATTATAACCAATTTTTATCTCATTATAATTTTTATCAGATATTTCACTATAGTTTGCTATTAAATCTACTTTTTGTTTTGATAGTGCTTTTTTTAGTTCTTCTATATTTTTATATTTAATATATTTATATGAAGCTCCTGTTAGTGAAGCAAATGAATTTAAGTATTCATTAGTTATTCCACTAAAGTTATTTTTTACTTTTCCTTCATATGGCATATTTTCTATGTATCCAACTATTAAGTCATCTGCCATTAGAGTTTCTTTTTCTAGTTCAGTTATATTATTAACTTTATAGAATAAGTTTAATAAGTGTTCATTTAAACTTTCTTTTAATTCTTTTTGATAAGCCTTATTGAATTTCCTTATTATATTGCTTAGAGTTGATTCATTTTGATCTAGCTCTATTACAAAGTAGTTTTTAACTCCTTCAACATGTTTTACTACGTTATATCTAGAATTAACTATGTTTGATATATTTTTTTGTAGTGGTACTAGTGCATATAATGTTGTGTCATTCATTGCTCTTTTTATTTCATCAAAGTTTTTATATTCAACTAGTGATAAATTATAATCTGATAAATAATTTTGTAAGTATTCTTTGTCTGAAGATATTACTGCTATTGCTTGTCCTTGAAGTGATTTTAAACTTCTTACTATGTTATTATTTGATGATATTAATGCATAATGATCTTCATATAGTATTTCATCATTAGTACCTAGTATATTTTTATTTGTTAATTTATAATTAGATGATGTATTAACAGAGATATTAAATGATAGTTTAGTGTCGTCTTCTAAAGCTGATATAAAATCATAGAATACACCTTCTCCATTTTCTGAAAAGGCAGACATGTTTGAGTCTACACTTATGTCTATTACTTTGCTTTCATTAGCATTCATGTAACTCTTTTCAGAGAAACTATATCCCTTTCCATTATTAGATATTATAATTAATACTCCTGTTACTAACGCGATTAATAGGGCGAAAGATAATCCTAGAGTAATAATAAACTTATTATTATTTTTCATTTATTCTCCTTAATTGTTTGTCCATACTATTGATGATGAAGAAGAACTCTTTCCTCCTATTATTGGGAATTCTTTTTCTTCTTTATCCTCATTTTCTTTAGTCATCATGAATTGAATATCATAGTAGTTTTGTGTGTCTTCAGGAACTATGCTTAAAGCTGTCTGAGCATATTCTTTAGCTTTTGCTTTAGTTGTGTCTGCACTTACATCCATGATTATATATATTATTTTTCCTTTTATATCTATTTTTACTTTTTCTATTCCTTTTTCAAATTTAGCTTTTATTTGTTCATCTAATTTGTCATCTACTTTATGTTTTTCTATTTCATTTAATCTATTACCATAGACTGTTACATCTTGCCTATAGAAATAAGTGAATAATCCAACTGCCATTAGCACTAGAGAAATGAATATTATAATTGCTAATACTACTAGTACTTTATTCTCTTTCCAAAATCTTTTCATTTTCCACCTCAGCATTCATATTATACTATATTTATATTGTTTTTACTAGTTTCTTATTGTTTTACTACATCTAATCTCAAATAGAATAATTTGTTATTATCCATTTTATGATTTGTTGTTTCTATAAATTTAAACTTAAATGTTACTTTTTTAGAAGTTCCTTTTTCTACTTTAATATTATTTAATATAATATCTCCATTATTAACTGTATATCCGCTTCTAGCATCTTTTATTACTTCTTTATCATCAATGTATATACTGTAGTAAGGTCTGTTATCCCATGTAAATTCATTAATAATATCATTAAATTTAAATGCAAGTATAGCATCATCTTTTGATCCATTGGTAATAGAGAATTCTCTAGTACTTTCCCATCCTGGAATTATTTTTGAATAGTTGATATCACTTGATGAAAACATTTTCACTTTATAAGTATTTATTTCATCATTTATCACTACATCTTTTTTATTAGAATAAAATAAATTAGTATCCATTATGTTTGTATCTATTATTCCATCAAAGTTGGTATCAAAGTTAGCGTCTAGTATTTTATCTTCGTTTATGTCTATATTCATATCAGGAATTTTATCTTGATTTAAGTCTATATTTTTATATGTAGTATAGTTTGTAGTACAGTTTAAGTCACATATATCATCATTATCTAAATCTATATTTAATAAGTTTGTGTCCGCTATATTGTCATTATTTGTATCTATATTTAAATCTGCTGTTTTGTCTTTATCAATGTCAATGTTAATATCTGCTAAGTTATCCCCATTTATGTCAATATTTATATCCGGTATATTATCATTATCTATATCTATATTTAAATCTGCTATAGTGTCTTTATTTGAATCTATGTTAATATCTGGTCCTTTATCATCATTAACATCAATATTAAGTGTGGCTACTTTTTGACCAGTTAGATCTATATTAGTGTCTGGTACATTATCGCCGTTATAGTCACAATTTAATATACATTTATTATCTTCAATTTGATTAATTAGATTAAAATCTGCTTTTCCGTCATTGTCTGTATCTATGTTAAATACAGCCTTATCATATTTTTTATAATATGATATGTTTATGTCTGCAATTCCATCATTGTTTTTATCTATATTAATGTCTGGTTTTTTATCTTTATCTATATCAATATTAATAGTAGCAGTTTTAAGTCCTTGAGGATCACAGTTAATATCACATATTCCATCATTATTAGTGTCTATATTAAGTACTGCTACACTTCCCTGAAAAGATATATTTGTTTCTGGCCAACCATCATGATCTTTGTCACAATTTATGTCACATTTACCATCCATGTTTAAATCCATGTTTATTAGATTAGTGTCTGCATATTTATCATTGTTGGTATCTATGTTGAAAAAAGGCATTGTTATATTTTTATAACTTATATTGTAGTCTGGAATTCTATCGTGGTCTTTATCGCAGTTAACATCACATATTTTATCACCATTAGTGTCTATATTGATATCAGGCCAACCATCATTATCTATGTCTAAGTTTAGATTATTATTTTTCAAATTATAATATTTAACTGCTAGGGCTACTGTAAAAAATGCTGCTAGCAAAAATATAGTTAGCGATACTATCGTTAGTATAACATTATTATCTTTTACATTTTTATTAGTGTTTTTTACTACAGTTTTTCTTTTTTCTTTTTTCATTTTTAGACCTTTCTATTCTATAAATATGATAACATACTAAGCAGTAAAAGTAAAATTAAAAAGGGGTTAAAAAAGTCATAGACAAATCTATTTTTTTATGATAAATTGATAATAGGGGAAGATAAATATGAGAGACAAACTAATAAACTTATTTAAAGATACTCAAACTGCTATTACATTTAAAAACATTAAGAGAAGTCTCTCTATAAATAAAAAGCATTTAGATGCAGAAGTTAGAGCTGTTTTAAAAGACCTTGAATTAGAAGGTATTCTTTTTGAAGACGATAATGGTGTCTTTAAAAGTGTGCCTTCTAATTTTTTTGTTACTGAACTTAAGTCTACTAGAAAAGGTTTAAGATTTATAGAAATAGATGATAATAGATTTTATATAGATGAAGCAAATCTAAATGGCGCTTTAGTTTTTGATAAAGTTTTAGTAAGTATTGATAAAAACAAGACAAGTGTTGTCAAAGTTATTGAAAGAGCTTTTTCAAACGTTGTTTGTGAAGTTGCTTTGATTGATGGTGTTAAGATTTTGAAACCACTTAATTCAAATAAAAAGATGAAAGTTGTTACAGGAAGCATGACTATGAAAAAGTTAAATCCTGGTGATGTTGCTTTATTTAGTGCTTCAAGTAATAAGTTTGATGGAAGATATGAGCTTAGCTTAGTGAAGAAAATTGGTAAAATTACTGATGATAACATAATGAATAGAGCTGTTGCATGCTCTAATGGATTTGATCCTGTATTTGAAGATAAATCATATGAAGAGCTTGAAAATATTGATGGACATATCAGTGAAGAAGAAATTAGTAAAAGAGAAGATTATAGAAAACTAGTTACTTTTACTATTGATGAACAAGAGTGTCTTGATATGGATGACGCTATCAGTATTAAAAAGAATAGAAGAGGATATACTCTTTATGTACATATTGCGCATGTTTCTCACTACGTTAAGCTAGGTTCTAAATTATTTGAAGAAGCTCTAAGTAGATGCACATCTCTTTATTATGATAATCAGGTAATGCCTATGCTTCCAGATAAGCTTTCTAAGGATTTATGCTCATTAAATGAAAATGAAGATAAACTAGCTAGAAGTGTTGTCATGAGATTTGATTTAGATGGTAATCTTATTAATTATAAAATAGTTAAGTCAGTTATAAGATCAGATAAGAAAATGAATTATGATGATGTTAATAAATCTTTAAACTCAACTGATGTTGTTTATCCTGAATATTTAAATGAATTAAAACTATTAAGAGAGATAGATAAAAAGATAATTAATAAGAATTCTTTCAAACTATTTAGTGCTCAAGATATGAGTAGTGAATACAAGTGTTCTTCACATAATTTGATTAGAGATTTCATGATAATGGCTAATCATTTAGTTGCTATTTCAATGACTGATAAACCTTGTATTTATAGAAATCAGCCTTACCCTTCTAATTCTAAAATAAAAGATACATTATTAAATTTAGATAAATATGCTAATAGTGCTAACAATCTTTCTAATATTAATAGTTCTCATTTATATGAAAGTTTAATTAGAAATGCTAGTTCTAAAGATCAAATGATTTTTATTTCAAATATGCTTTTTAGCACTTTAAGATTAGCTTATTATAGTGAGTCTAATGAAGGTCATTTTAGTTTAGGATTTGATGATGGATATGTTCATTTTACTTCTCCTATTAGGAGAATATCAGACTTAGTTATTTCTAATATTTTAGATATGTATGATGAAGGAGAGCTTAACGATAAGGACTTAGAGGGATTAACTAAGTTTATTAGAGAAGTTTCAGTTAGAGCTTCTAGGATGGAAAGAATGGCAGAAAGATGCCAATGCGAACTAGAAAACTTAAACTTTTTGAAAATGATTAGTGATCAAGTCGGAGCTGTAATGGAAGGATACATAGAAGAAATTCATGAAGGATATATAGTTGTTAGATGTAAGTATGTAAGTGGCATTATTAATTTTGAAGATTTATCTAATAATAATTTTAAAATGCTTCCTAGCGGAAGAATTAAGAATAAAGAAAATGGTAGAATTTATAAAGTAGGTCATAAGCTAGAAGTAAAAATTAAAGATGTTTCTTTAAGTGATGGTGTTGTGTATTTTTCAGAAATAACTAATCTAACACTAGATGAAGCTGAAAGTAATAAAAATAAAGAAGAAGTTTCTAATGATGAAGCTAAATTAAAAAGGGCTATCTAATATAGATAGCCTTTATTCTACTTTAAATAATTTTTTTAGGTTTCTTCCTGGTACTAGCATGTTTATATCTTTGTTTATTGTAAAAGTAAACTCTTTTGTTCTATGCTTAAATTCTTCACCATCTATTACCCAACTAGGTGGTGTTTTTTTAAATTTTATTTTAAAGTTATCTGTCCTATAGTATTCTATTTCTTTTACTTTTTTTATTTCACTTGTTAATATCTTACTACCTATTAACAATAAGTCAGCTTTACTTTTAACATCACATAAAACTACTTCAAACATATTATCATCTAGTTTTACATCAGTGTATAAATTATTAAATCCACCCATTCTTGATGTATTAGTAATAAATATGAATGAGTATGTTCCTTCTTTTCTTTTTCCGTCTACTTCAAATTCTATATCAAATTGTTTTATTTCTTCATTATTAAACTCTAGTATTGCATTGAAAAGATATCCTAGTCTTCCATACTTCTTTTTTAGATTTCTTGGAGTGTTATATGATACATCTACATAAGATCCTATACAAGCTACGTATACAAATCCATAGTTATTAATAAGGCATGTATCAACATTTTTTACTGTTCCATGCATTAGTTTATTTATATTTTCTTTTATGTTTTTAGAATAACCATACATAGACGCTACATCATTTACTGTTCCAATTGGTAGCTGTGATATTAATAGTTTCTTTTCTCTTAGTAGGTTACCATTTATTCCTTCGTTAAGTGTTCCGTCTCCTCCACAAGCTATTACTAAGTCTATGTCATCGGGTAGTTTCTTTACTATTTTTATAGCGTCTTTAGGGCCTTTTGTAGGGCACATAGTAACATCCATATCATATTCTGCTAAATATTTTGGCAGTGAAGCCTTGTTTCTTTTATCTACTTCTCTTCCACTTTCTGGATTATATACAACAGCACATTTTCTCATAGTAGTCTCCTTCAACTAAATATTAACACATTTATTATCTTTTTTAAATACAAAAAGGAAGTATTAATTACTTCCTAATGTTATTTTTATTTCCTCTTGTTTAATATCTTTTGAATTAAATCCGGTAGCATTTATGAATCCCTCAAGTTCATCTGTATTATTAACGTCAATATATAAAGGTAACATTTCTCGCCCGTGGACCATAGTTACAACATTTCCATTTTTGACTGTCAAAAATGAGTTACAGTATTCATCTCCAATAAGAACATTATTTAATCCTATTTCGTTTAAACATTCTTTTATCATTTTTGAAGGCTTATGAGTTATTTCGACTGCATGATAACTATCATGAGCAAAACCCATATCGATAAAAGGGTAATCTCCTACATTTACTTCTGGAAATAATTCTGTGCCTAAAATAAATATCACTTGAGCCTTTGTTAGATTAGCATTAGTTATTTGCTCATTTAATTTAGATATTAAAGAATTTACAAAAACAACGGCACTTTCATATTTAACAGGTTTGCCTTCATTTAATTTTAATTCTTCATTTTGTAATAACTCTATAGAATATTTTCCTTGAAGTAATTGTTCACCTATTTCACAAGCCCCGATTATATTTGCTTTTTTTATATACTCTTTAGCTAAATTTAGTTGTTCTTCACTAATAGAAACTTTATCAATTATTTCATTATATGAAAATATTTTTTTTAAAGCATCAGATTTATTCATTTGATTAATATCATTATTCATAATATTCCTCCTATTTGTATTATATCATAAATTATAGTATCGCATTATAAAAGCTGTCTTTATTTACAATTTAATTAACTATTATCTTTTTTAAATACAAAAAGGAAGTATTAATTACTTCCTAATGTTATTTTTATTTCTTTTTCTTTAGAGTCTCTTATTATTTTAAGTGTTATAACATCATTTATTTTATGACTATATAGTCTATATCTAAATTCAGCTATATCTCTTACTTTGTTTTTTTCTACTGCTATTACTACGTCTCCTACTTTAAGTCCTGCTTTATCTGCAGAAGAATTCTTTTGTATTTCTGCTAGTACTACACCTTCTGTTATCTTACTATCTAGCTGTATACCTTCATATTTAAGGTCATATCTATTAGATGCATTTATCATGCTTACACCTATATAAGGTCTTCTTATAGTTCCTTCTTCTTCAAGACCTGTAGCAAAGTTGATAGCATCTTCAATAGGTATAGCAAATCCTAGTCCTTCTACTGTGCTTTCTACTATCTTTAAAGATATAATACCTATTATTTCTCCGTTGGCATTACATAGAGGCCCTCCAGAGTTTCCTGGAG
>JAEEZR010000018.1 GCA_016292035.1 Caryophanales bacterium | reverse complement strand
TATTTATATTGGGAGTAATTTATGAAAGAATATGCAGTTTATAGAGATGATGAGTTTTTACTAATAGGAACATTACAAGAAATTGCTAAATATTTAGGAGTTAGTTACGCATCAGTAAAATCATATAAAGCAAGATATAATCATGGAAATAATAGACATCATTATATCTTTATAGAGGTGGAATATGAAGATTAGTATAGTTGGAATGATAATAGGAACTTTTGTTCTTATAGTATTAATGGCATTTATTATATGTGCTATGACAATAAGTGAGGAAATAAGTAATTATGAAGAAACAAAGAAAAAATAATATTGGTAAAATACTTATAATTATTATATTTATTTTAATAGGTGTAATAGATATTTTAATAATAAATAAAATACAAAAACTAGAAAATGATCTTAATTCTTCTGAACTTAAATGTTTGAAGTATTATGAAAAGACATTAGAAATTTTAAAATAATAGAAAGAAGGTGCTTGAAAAGTTGAGAAGAGTAGTATATAATGACATTAATGATAGTACATACTACTTAGATGTCGGTAAAGCAAGATTATATTTTTCATCTGAATTTAATAAAACTAGATTTTTAAAGAATTATTCTTTATATGCACAGGAAGAATGTAAAAAGATAGAAAACAAATATCACGTTAAAATTAATGCTAATTATTATTTGTTATTTGCTTTTTATAAAAAGATAGAAAAAAGAGGGTTCAGAATAGAAAATAATATAACAGGTAAAAGAATTAATGAAAATTTAACTTTCATAGTTGAATTATAGGAAAGGGTGATATTATGGCTGATAGTTTAATAAGATGGAAAAGAGGTGATTACGTTAAACTTTCTAAAGCTGTTGCGAGTTTTAATAGAAAGATTAACGCACTTGATTCAAATGAGGCTAAATATCTTCCTAGTTTACAGGACTATAAAGAACTTAAAAATACAATTATGTCAAGAAAAGAACTTAATCGAATAGTTAAATCGCTTAGAAGATTTAATATTGAAGGTGTTGAAGCACCTGTTACACTTCCTTCTGGATCTGTTTTAACTAAGTGGGAATACCATGAGGTTAAACTTGCTAGAAATAGGGCTATAAGAAGGCTTAGAGAAGAAGGAAGAGGAATAATTGAAGCTGATTATTATGAAGCTCCTTCTGAAAAGATGGGAAGTAAAAGACTAAGAGCAATTAGTAGAACAATAGATAGGTATCAGGGTTTAGAATTACAGTCTGGATCTAATTTAAAATCTACTATTAAAAGCTTAATTAAAGAAGGAAGATTTGATATAAATCTTGTTAAATATGATTCATTTAGAACAAACTTTCTTAATTCATTAGAAGAAATGAGTACTTATGATAATTATGAAGAACTTAGATATAAACTTGAACAAATAAAAAATCCAGAAGAATTTTATAACTATGTAAGACAAAGTCCAGAACTTATGGATTTATTCTTATATTACAAAGATAAAGCCACAGCTCAAACTTATGGTGGATATGCTAGTAACCAAGATGCTTTTAATGCAGGACTTGAAAGACTAGGTATAACACTTGAAATTTAGTGCAGACTTTGAAACAAGTACTTGGCTAGAAGATCAAACTTATGTGTGGGCGTTCGCTTTATGTGAAATAGGTAATGAAGATAATACTATAATTGGTAATAATATTGATGATTTTATGAAATATGTAGAACACTTACCTAATAGTGAAATTTTTTTCCACAATCTGAAATTTGACGGTGAGTTTATAATCCACTGGTTATTAACTCACGGATTTAAACATATTACAAATAAAAAAGATAGAGAAGATAAAACATTTACTACTTTAATATCAGATATGGGAATGTTTTATACTATTGAAGTATATTTTAAAGTGTGGAATAAAAAAGATAAAAAAGTAAAGTTTATAGATAGTTTAAAAATTATACCATTCGGTGTAGAACAAATTGCTAAATCTTTTGGTTTACCTATAAGGAAACTAGAAATTGATTATAATGAACCTAGAGAACTAGGACATAATTTAACTAATGAAGAAAAAGATTATATAACAAATGATGTAAGAATTGTATCAATGGCTTTAAAAGTTTTATTTGACGCAGGACTTACTAAAATAACAACTGCAAGTAATGCACTTGCAAACTATAAAGATACAGTTGGAAAAAGTAAATTTCAGAACCTTTTTCCAGAATTAGATTATGAAATAGATAAAGATATAAGACAAGCATACAAAGGTGGTTTTACATATCTTAATCCAATTTATAAAGAAAAAGACACAGGGGCTGGTGTTGTATTAGATGTTAACTCATTATATCAAAGTGTAATGAGATATGAGCTAATGCCGATA
>JAEEZR010000017.1 GCA_016292035.1 Caryophanales bacterium | reverse complement strand
GCGTTATGAGTCCTAATGTATCTACTGCTGATTTTTTTCCATTAACAATTCTATATCAAGAAAAATTATATGCGGTAGGTAAAATCCCTGGTGGATTTATTAAAAGAGAAGGAAGACCAACAGATGCTGCTACATTAACAGCTAGGGTTATTGATAGACCAATAAGACCTATGTTTGACGAAAACTTTAGAAATGAAGTTCAAGTTGTTAACACAGTTTTATCAGTAGACAATGACTATAGTCCAGAAATGACAGCTTTATTTGGAACAAGCCTTTCTCTAGGAATATCTTGTATTCCATTTGATGGACCAGTAGCTGGTGTTAAAGTAGGTAAAATTGATGGAGAGTTAAAAATCAATCCAACTGTTGAAGAAATGGAAAGAAGTACTATAGATTTAACAGTAGCCGGAACAAAAAATGCTATCAACATGGTTGAATCAGGATCTAAAGAAGTATCTGAAGAAGAAATGCTAGAAGCTTTAATGTTTGGTCATGAACACATTAAAGAATTATGCGCTATTGAAGAAGACATTATTGCTGAAGTAGGAGTACCTAAACTAGAAGTTGAACTAGCTCACCTTGATGAAGCAATAGTTAAAGAAGTAGAAGATGATATAAAGGCTGATATGCTAGCAGCTATCCAAATTAAAGATAAGCTAGAAAGTTATGCACAAATAGATGCAGTTAAAGAAAAAGCAGTAACTGATTACACTGAAAGACATGAAGGCAGTGAAACTCTAGAAGACGAATTAAAACAAGTTAAGAAAATAGCTGATAATCTAGAAGGAGAAGAAGTAAGAAGACTAATAACTGAAGAAAAAGTTAGACCTGATGGAAGAAAAGTTGATGAGATTAGACCTTTATCAACAGATATAGATTTACTTCCTAGACCTCATGGATCAGCCCTATTTACAAGAGGACAAACTCAAAGCTTAGCAATAACAACTCTTGGCGCACTTGGAGAACATCAAGTATTAGATGGAATTGAAGAAGAAGATTCAAAAAGATTCATATTCCATTACAACTTCCCAGCTTTCTCAGTTGGCGAAACTGGAAGATATGGTTCTCCTGGAAGAAGAGAAATTGGTCATGGTGCCCTAGCAGAAAGAGCACTACTTCAAGTAATGCCTTCAGAAGAAGAATTCCCTTATACTGTAAGAACAGTATCTGAAATACTTGAAAGTAATGGATCATCTTCTCAAGCAAGTATATGTGCTGGATGCATGAGCCTTATGGCTGCAGGTGTTCCAATTAAAGCTCCAGTAGCAGGAATTGCAATGGGATTAATAACTAAAGATGGAACATGTGATAGTGATTACACTATTTTAACTGATATCCAAGGATTAGAAGATCATATGGGTGATATGGACTTTAAAGTGGCTGGAACTAGAAAAGGTATCACAGCTCTTCAAATGGATATCAAAATAAAAGGTATTAGTGAAAGCGTTCTAAAAGAAGCACTTGCGCAAGCTAAAAAAGCTAGATTCCAAATACTAGATGTAATGGAAGAGCAAATAGCTGAACCAAGAAAAGAACTTTCACCATATGCTCCAAAGATTAAGATGCTAACAATCAATCCAGAAAAGATTAAAGATGTAATTGGTCGTGGTGGAGAAACTATCACTAAGATAATATTAGAAAGCTCAAACGTTACTTCTGTATCAGATAAAGATGCTGTTAAGATTGACATAGAAGATGATGGAAGAGTAATGATTTATCACACTGACTATGCAATTATTGACAAAGCTCTTTCTATGATAGAAGCAATAGTAAGAGAAGTAGAAATAGGTAAAGTATATACAGGTAAAGTAGTAGACATTCAAGAATTTGGATGCTTCGTAGAACTATGGCCTGGATGTGAAGGACTATGCCACATCTCTAAACTAGATACACAAAGAGTAGAAAAAGTATCAGATGTAGTTAAAGTAGGAGACGAAATCGTAGTAAAAGCAATTGGATACGATAAGCGTGGTAAATTAGACTTATCTAGAAAAGATGTACTTTTAAATAATGAAAATAAAGACAAAGAATAATCTTTGTCTTTTAAAAAGGAAGAAGTAAAAATGTTAAATATAGTTTTGTATGAACCAGAAATACCTGCTAACACAGGTAATATAATGAGAACATGTGTAGCTACAAACACACCTCTTCATTTAATAAAACCTCTAGGATTTAGTTTAGAAGATAAATATGTAAAGAGATGTGGTGTAAACTACATAGACAAATGTGTGTATACTGTTTATGAAAATATAGATGAGTTTTTTGAAAAAAATAAAGGCACATATTACTTTATGACTAGATATGGTCAAAAGCCACACACTAGCTTTGATTATAGTAATAAAGAAGAAAATATATACTTTATATTTGGAAAAGAATCAACTGGTATTCCTCTTAGTATATTAAAACCTCATTTAGATCACTGCATGAGAATACCAATGACTTCAAATGTGAGAGCTCTTAACGTTTCTAATGCAGTAGCAATTACAATATACGAAGCACTAAGACAACAAGACTTTAATGACTTATTAAGAGAAGAACCACATAAAGATAAAGACATTATTAAAAACTATAAAGAAGAGGACTAATAATTAGTCCTCTTCTTTAAATAAATCATCAATACTAACTTCAAGTACAGTAGCAACTCTCCAAAGCGTTTCTACTGAAAGACCCTTTCTACCTTTTTCAGATTCAATTCTTCTAATAAATTCAAAACTTCTATCAGTATATAAGGCAAGCTGTTCTTGAGTTAAGCCTCTCATTTTTCTATACTTTCTTATATTCTTAGAAATTATTTTTTTAATATCTTTATCAAAATTATATTCCTTATAATTGTATGGCACTTTCATTCACCAAATAAATTGTATTACAAAAGATTCAAAAATAATGTAGACCAGTAGTACCAGTATTGAATAATAAATAAGTAATATATTAAAAATAAATGCATATGTTTAAATGAAAAAGGAGTGACATATGGATAAAAAAGAAATATTAGAAAGTATTTCATCCAAAAGTAATGGAGAAATATATTTAGGAGTAGTAGGTGCTGTTAGAACAGGTAAAAGTACTTTTATAAAAAAAGTAATAGAAACCCTAGTAGTGCCATCAATAGAAGATGAAAGTGAAAGAAAAAGATGCTTAGATGAAGTACCACAAACTGCAAGTGGAAAACAAATAATGACAGTAGAGCCTAAGTTTGTACCTTCTAGTGGTGCTACCATAAAAATAGATGAATTGGTAACTAATATTAAACTTATCGACTGTGTAGGATTTGTAACAAAAGAAGCAAGTGGCTTTATGGACAGTGAAGGAAAAGAAAGAATGGTAAAAACTCCATGGTTTACAGAAGACTTACCATTTAAAGAAGCAGCTGCAATAGGAACAGAAAAAGTCATTAAAGACCACAGCACTATTGGTATTGTAGTAACTACAGATGGATCTATTTTAGATATGAGTAGAGAAAGCTACATAGAAGCAGAAGAAAAAGTAATAAATGAATTAAAAGAGATAAACAAACCATTTATCATTATAATGAATACTAAGCGTCCTAGAGATATAGAAACACTTAACCTATGTAAAGAATTAAATGATAAATATGAAGTACCAGTTCTTCCAATGAGTGTTATTGACTTAAGAGAAGAAGACATACTAAAAGTATTAAAAGAAGCACTAGGAGAATTCCCAGTAATAGATATAGATGTTAATATTCCTAAATGGATAGATGTACTTGAAATAGATAATGAAATAAAAAAGGAATTCTTGTCTATTATGAAAGAAAGCACAATAAATGTTAATAAATTAAAAGATATTGACAAGATCAATCTAAACATAGATGAGAGAAAATACATAAAAAATGCCTATGTAACTAATATAAATGCTAAAGATAAAAACATTACAATATCTTTAGAAGCAAAAGACGGACTATATGATGAAGTACTAAATGAAATGATGGGCACAAGTAAGTACTCAAAAGCAAAGATGCTAAAAGTATTTATGAATCTAAGAGAAGGAAAGAGTGAATATGAAAGAGTTAAAGAAGCTCTAAAGGAAGCATATCAAACAGGATACTCAGTAGTCATGCCTAGTATTAAGGACATGAAACTAGATAGCCCTGAAATAATAAAACAAGCAGGAAGATATGGTGTTAAATTAAAAGCGCTTGCCTCTTCTCTTCATATAATTAAAGTAGATGTGGAAAGTACTTTTGAACCTATAATAGGAAGTGAAATGCAAAGCAAAGAATTAGTAGACAACTTATTAAAAGAAAAAGAATCAAATGAAGCTATCTGGCAAAGTGAAATATTTGGAAGAACATTAGAAAGTATAGTAGAAGATGGAGTAAGAGCTAAGCTTAATACACTGCCTGAAAATATAAGATATAAGTTATCTCAAACAATAACAAAAATAGTTAATAAAGGTTCATCAAACTTAATAGCTATAGTTTTATAGCAATTAAGTTTCTTTTTGTATTTTATATAACTACAAAACATAAAAAAATAAAATAAAAACATAATAAATGCTTGATTTTTATATATTTTTCAGTAAAATTAAAAATGTAAGCATAATATGCTTCAAAATATTTTAATGGAGGTAATAAAATGACTAAAACTGAATTAGTAGAATTCATTGCTGACAAAGCTGGATTAACTAAAGCAGATGCTGGAAGAGCTCTAGAAGCTACTTTAGAAGGAATTCAAAAAGGTCTTAAAAAAGAAGGTAAAGTTACTCTAGTTGGTTTCGGTACTTTTGCTGCTAAGAAAAGAGCTGCAAGAAGTGGTGTTAACCCTCTAACTGGTAAACCTTTAAATATTCCTGCTAAAACTGTTGCTAGTTTCAAAGCTGGAAGCAAACTTAAAGATGCTTTAAATTAATAAAAGAGCCCTCCTAAGGGCTTTTTTTAGTCATTAATTATAGATGAAAAAAGAAATAATAAAAATATTAGAACTGCTAGAAGAAAATGGATATGTAGCTTATATAGTAGGTGGATATGTAAGAGACTTATTATTAAATAAAAAAACATCAGATATAGATATAATAACAAATGCTCTTCCAAAAGATATTAAAAAGATATTTGTAAACACTGAAAGAGTATATGCTGATTATGGTGCTGTTAAAATAAGAGTTAATAACCATATAGTAGATATAACAACATTTAGAAAAGAACTTACATATACTGATGGAAAACCTTCACAAATTGAATATATTAATAGTTTAGAAGAAGATTTAAAAAGAAGAGACTTTACTATAAATACACTATGCATGGATAAAGACTTAAATGTAGTAGATGTATTAAATGCTAGGGAAGACTTAGAAAAAAGAGTAATTAAAACACTAAGAAATGCTGATGAAGAATTAAAAGAAGATCCATCAAGAATCTTAAGAGCCCTTCGTTTTATGAATAATCTTAAAATGGATCTAGATGAAGAATTAAAAGAATCAATAATAAGAAATAAACACTTAATAAGAAATATAAACATTAATAAAAGAAAAGAAGAATTAGATAAAATATTTAAATCAAAAGATATAAGAAAGTTTGTAAACTTTGTAAAAGAAAATAATTTAGAAAAAGAAATAGGAATAATATTTCCAAAACCATCTAATTATTCATATATAGTTTCTTACTATGCAACATCTATATTATTAGATAAATTTAATTTTACTAAAAATGAAAAAGAACAAATAAAAGAAATAAAATCTTTGATTAATAAAGGAAAAATTGATAAAATAGACTTATATAAAAAGGGACTATTTATCTCACAGGCAGCTGGAGAAATACTTAAGATAAATAAAAAACAGTTAATAAAAGAATATGACGAATTACCTATAAAAGAATCTAAAGATATAGATATATCTACTAAAGAGATATGCTCTATAATGAATATAGATCCATCAGAAGAACTAGGAAAAGCTATTAATAAACTAGAAGAAATGATAGTAAAAGGAATAATACATAATAAAAAGGAAGAAATAATAAACTTTTTAAAAAGGAAGTGATTTAAGTGACAGATAAACTAAATCTATATAAATATAATAGTTATCAAATTAATCCATATGTATTAAAAGGATTAAAAAGCTTAGACTTAACAGTTAATGATTTACTATTAATAATATATCTAACTAATGAAAAGAATGTATTAGATATAAAAGATATAGAAGAAAAAACATCACTTAATGAAGAAGAAGTATTATCTTCTTATAGTAATCTATTAACTAAAGGATTAATAGAAGTTAAAATGGAAAAACTAGATGGAAAAATAAATGAAAGTATATTATTTGATAATTTATATAATAAACTTATTTATAACTATAATGAGCCTAAAAATGAAGAAACTGATATCTATAGTGTATTTGAAAGAGAATTTGGAAAAACACTAACTGCAATGGAATATGAAATAATAAACAAATGGTTAGAAAATGGTATAAGTGAAGATAAAATAAAAGATGCTCTAAAAGAAGCAGTAAAATCAGGAGTAACTAATTTAAGATATGTAGATAAAATAATTCATGAAAGTACTAAAAGAGAAACATCGTCTAAAGAAGAATTATTTGATTATGACTGGATAAACGAAAGCGATGAATAATATATTAGATGAATTAAAAAAGATGATTCCAAATCCTAAATGTGAACTTACATATAATAAAGACTATGAACTACTTCTAAAAGTAATGCTAAGTGCAAGAACTACAGATAGAATTGTAAATAAAACTATGGATCCTATATTTATAAAATATGATTCTCTAGAAAAACTAAATAATCTATCATTAAAAGAAGTAGAAAATCTTTTAAAACCTATAGGAACATATAAAGTAAAAGCAAAAAACTTTAAAGGAATAGTTTCTTCATTACTAAAAATAAATAAAGTACCAAATAATGAAGAATACTTACTTACTCTTCCAGGAGTAGGAAGAAAGACTATAAATGTAGTATTATCTAATCTATATGATGAACAAAGAGTAGCGGTAGATACACATGTAGAAAGAGTATCTAAAAGGCTAGGAATTGCTTCTAAAAAAGACTCACCACTAGATGTAGAAATAAAACTAACAAAAAAATATAAGAACGAAAACTTAAAAGATTTGCATAATAGACTAGTCTTATTTGGAAGATATACATGCACTAGTAAGAAACCAAAATGCACTAATTGCCCATTTATAGATATATGCAAAGAAAAGAACAAAAACTTGTAAGAAAAATAACTTTAAAGTATAATTAAGTATAAGAAGGGAAAGAAAAAATGAAATTTGATAATGTAGACTTAACCATATCTGCTGTAAGAACAAGTCAGTATCCAGAAGGTAATCTTCCAGAATTCTTAATAGTAGGAAGAAGTAATGTAGGAAAAAGTAGTTTTATAAACACTCTAGTAAATAGAAAAAATCTAGCTAGAGTAAGTTCTAAACCTGGAAAAACTCAAACATTAAACTTCTATAATATAGATGATATGTGTTATATAGTGGATGTTCCAGGATATGGATATGCTGCAGTAAGTAATAAAAAACAAGAGAAATTTGGATTAATGATAGAAGAATATATACAAAGTAGACCTAATCTAAAACATGTATTCCTTCTAATAGACTATAGACATAAACCAACAGAAAATGATTTATTAATGTATGACTTCTTAAAATACTATAATGCATCAGTAACAGTAGTATGCACTAAGTATGACAAAGTAAACAAATCACAAAGAACAAGACAAGATAAAATGATTGCTTCTTCTCTAGACATAGACATGAAAGATAATATAGTTAACTTTAGTAAAATAACTAGATATGGAAGAGAAGAAATAGTTAACATCATGAATAAAGTTATAGCTGAAAACAAATCACCAAATGTGAGTAATTAGTAAAAACTAAATAAGCCTGTAAGCTCTTATAAACAAAGAAGCTGCAGGCTTTTTGTTTATGATTCAAAGATAAACTAGTATATATGGTATAATTAAAAAGGAAGTGATAACTGTGGATAAAGTAATAGACTTAATTGTTAAAAGTAACAGAATCTTATTTGGTGATAATGTATCTATAGAAAGAATAAATGTAGGATTTACTAATACTTTATATAAAGTAAATGATTCTTATATAGTTAAAATATGTACTGACTTAAATAATGAAGAAAAATTTAAAAGAGAAATAGATTTTTATAATTCAAACAAAACAAATACATTAGTACCAAAATTATATTATTCAGATATAGAAAAAAAGAATATCCCTTATTGCTTCGAAATACTAGAGAAAGTAAATGGTGTTTCTTTATATAACGTATGGCATACTTATTCTGAAAAACAAAGAGAAGATATAATTAGACAACTATGTGATGCCATGAAACAAATTCATAGTAATAAAAAAGAAAAATACAATTGGTCTGAATATATGAAAAAGGAATTCAACTGTGCATATGAAAAAGTTATAAAATTAAATATATTTACCAGTGATGAACAAGAATTATTAAAGCGAGCCTATCTAGCTTTTGATAAATATCTTAATTCTGATGAAATTGTATTAGTGCACAACGATCTCCATTTTGATAATATACTCGTTGATAATGGAAAAATAAAAATAATTGATTTTGAAAGAGCAATGTATGCACCAAAAGATTTTGAATTAGACATACTATATAGAATGATAAGAAAGCCATGGAAATTTGCTAGTGAAGAAACGGAAAAATATACAGATGCTAGTCAATATGCAAATATAATATCCTATATTCAAAAGTATTATATAGAGTTAATTGACACTCCAAATCTTTATGAAAGACTAGGAATATATGATATTGTATACTTTTTAAATCAACTAATTGAATATCCTAAATTAGAAGAATTAAAAAATGATGTGTTATCAGCTGCTAAAACAGTTACTTCTAAAGAAAGAAGAATATAGACATACTTTTTTCTTTTTGTTATAATTTATGTATATAGTTAAGAAACTGCTAGAAGTATGAAACAACAACTTATTAATATTTTTGTACAAATTAAAATACAAAAATATTGACTTATTTGGAAATATATGGTAGTATATAGAACCAAAAGAAGGGGAGATATAAATGAGTTTAAAAGAAAACATTTATGAAATTAGGAAAGGATTAGTAAAAAGAGCTCTTCCAATTGCTTTAGCAGCTTCTATAGCAATGGGTACTTCTATGGGAGAAACAAAAGTTAAAGCTTATAACCTAGAAGCACCAAGTATATCTTACGATGATTTTAAAGAACTAGATTATACTATTATCTTCTTAGGTGGAAGAATGATGGAATTTACTAAAGAAAGTGGTTATCCATATAAGAAAAGTAAAAAACTTATGGTACCAATGGAATCTATATGTAATAGTATATATGGTATCTATACATATGATTCAAAAACAGCCACTGCTACTATACAAAGACATGGCGTTACTATAACAGCTAAGAAAGGTGCTAAAAAAATAACAGTAAACGATAATGGGAAGAAAAGAACTATTAAAACTAAAGTAGCTAACACTGTTAAAAAAGGAAAGATGTATGTCACAATAGCAGGAATAGCAAGTGCACTAGACTTAACATTAGAATCAGATAAAACAACTGGTATTATTAATTTAGACTATAAATATGATTATAAAAACATAGATTTAAAACAAAATGAAAATAATCTAGTAGATCTAAACGAAATAAAAGGAAGCTATTCTAAAGTAATGCTAGACATGACACCAGTATCTAAAGATTACATTAATGTACTTAAAAATACTGACCAATACAAAGCATTCATAGAAAATGATACTTTATACATCTTATCATACCAACTATTTGAAAATATAGACTACATCTACGATAAAGAAAAAGAAATCAAAACACTATACTACAATACACCAGGAGATAAGACTATGGAGAAGACTAATACCAAGACTTATTCAGACCAAGATTTATATGTAGAAGCAGAAGGTTTATTCTATGATGAAAGAGATTATCTAGACGAAAGAGAATTCTTTAGAAAAATTTGCACCATGACATCAAGTGAGTTTTTCTTAGATTATCCTGATGAAGAATATAATGTTAACAAACAAAAATACACAGGTGAAAGCTTCATGAATTATAGCCAATATCAAGAAACGCTAAACAGAGCTAAGCAAAAAGTCGGTTTGTTCGTAAAAACAGGTAAAACGGGCTTAAAACTGTTGAAATTAATAGTAAATAGTGTTGGTGCAAAAGGACAAAAAGGCCAATCAGCATATGACTGTTTAATAAGAAACGATGCTAAATGTACAGGAAGACAAAATGCTCTAGAGCTAATACTTAGAGAACTTGGAATTCCATGCGTATCAGTTGGTGGATTACGTAACGGTTCTAGGCACGAGTGGGGATATGCATATTTTGAAGAAAAATGGTATCTTGTTGATGCATCATTTGGAACAGTAGCTCCAATAGAAGAAGAAACTTCAAAAGGTTATCAACCATTCTATAAAAAGGAAATGGATCGTTATGAACAATTGGAAATTGATGCAAGAAATCTTCTTATAAGAACATATAAATTTGAAAATTATAATAAATAATTTAAGAAATGCTATTAATAGCATTTCTTTTTTTTAAAAATTTCATAATAGTAGTTGACAACCATTTTTAAAAGTAGTATCTTATTACTAATTATTTTGAAAGGGGAATATAATTATGATAAGTATATTACTTAATGTAATTATTAAAATAAACACTATGATTTCATATCTACTTGATATGATGTGCTTTATTAACCCTACAAATTGTAATTCACTTAACGCGTAATGTTCTGTTAAAGAAACTTACGCGTTTTTTGTTAGGAGGGGAGATTTATGAAAGAATTGTCTTTAGAAGATTTGATTAACAATGTTAAAGTGTATGATGAAAAATCTGTTGAGATGATTAAGAAAGCATATGACTATGCTAGAGTACTCCACGACGGACAATTTAGGCAAAGCGGAGAGCCATATATTATTCATCCGCTAAATGTTGCTTATATCTTGTCGGAAATGCATGCAGATGCTGATACGATATGCGCAGGACTTCTTCATGATACAATGGAAGATACAGATATATCAAAAGAAGAAATAGCACAAGATTTTAACAAAAATGTTGCTAACCTAGTAGATGGAGTTACCAAAATTAGTAAACTTAATTTTTCATCTAAAGCAGATCAAAACTATGCAAATACTAGAAAAATAATTGTTGGACTTACTTCAGATGTAAGAATAATAATTATTAAACTAGCAGATAGGCTTCATAACATGAGAACGCTTCAGTATAAATCTGAGTTTAAACAAAAAGAAAATTCAATGGAAACGATGAATCTATTTGTTCCGCTTGCTTATTATCTAGGAGCATATAGGATAAAGTCAGAACTAGAAGATTTATCACTTAGATATTTATATCCAGATAAGTATTATAAAATAGAAGAAATTAAACACAAAATAGAGGCAGATAGTGAAAAGTGTCTAGAAGAAATGCTTCTTACTATAAATTCTATTTTGAAGGATAAGGGAATACCTAATAGTATTAAAGTAAGAACAAAAAACATTTATGGTATCTATAGAGGATTAAGTGAAGGTAATAAAATATCTGAAATACATGATTTACTATCGCTAAAAGTAATGGTGGATGATATAGCTTCTTGCTATCTAGCTTTAGGATTAGTTCATCAAAACTATCACCCTATAAATGACATGTTTAAAGATTATATATGTAATCCTAAGACAAATATGTATAGAAGTTTACATACGACAGTTTTTGGGCCAGATGATAGACTAGTTCAAACTCAAATAAGAACATATGATATGGACAAAATAGCTTCCTTTGGATTAACTGCTTACTGGGATATAGAAAAAGGTAATGCAAGAGATAAAATGCAAGAAGAATTAAAAAACAAATATCAATTCTTTAAATCTTTAGTGGAAATAAACAAAGTATTTGCAGATAATCAAGAATTTGTTTCGCAAGTTCAGAAAGAACTATTATCCGATAAAATATACGTTTATACAACAAAAGGTGAAGTAATTGAACTACCAAAAGGTGCAACAGCTATAGACTTTGCGTATAGAATACACTCTGATTTGGGAGATACAATGGTTTCAGCAGTAGTAAACGATAAAATGGTAGGACCAGAATATGTTCTTCACAATAAAGATAGAGTAAGAATATTAACTGACTTACTATCTTATGGTCCTAGAGAAGAATGGCTAGAAATAGTACAAACTACAAAAGCTAAAAGAAGAATAAGAGAATTAAATAAAAAACAAGAATAATTACTATTTATATCGTATAATGGTAAATGGAGGTAAAGAAAGTGAAAAAAGAAAAAGAAATAATATTAACAGGAGACAGACCAACAGGGAAACTGCATTTAGGACACTACGTAGGATCACTAAGAAACAGAGTGGAAATGCAAGAATCAGGTAAATATATACCATATATATTTATATCTGATTTACAAGCATTAACAGATAATGCAAGAGATCCAGAAAAAATAAGAAGGAACTTGATAGAGGTTGCATTAGACTATTTGGCAGTAGGAATAGATC
>JAEEZR010000016.1 GCA_016292035.1 Caryophanales bacterium | reverse complement strand
TGTTAAATGTGTTCAAAAGATTTTTAAAAAATTATATGATCAAGGAGATATTTATAAGGGAAGCTATAGTGGGCTTTACTGCACACCTTGTGAATCTTTCTGGACAGAAAGCCAACTTGTAGATGGAAAATGTCCTGACTGCGGAAGAGAAGTTAATTTAGTATCAGAAGAGGCTTACTTCCTAAAATTATCTAAATATCAAGATAGATTAATTAAGTATTATGAAGAGCATCCTGATTTTATACAACCTGAGTCTAGAAAAAATGAAATGATTAATAACTTTATTAAGCCAGGACTAGAAGATTTATGTGTTTCAAGAGTATCAGTAAACTGGGGTATTCCTGTTACATTTGATGAAAAACATGTTGTTTATGTTTGGATTGATGCCTTATCAAATTATATTTCAGCTTTAGGTTATTTATCAGAAGATGATACTAACTTTAAAAAGTATTGGCCTGCTGATTTACATATAGTTGGAAAAGAAATAGTAAGATTCCACACTATCGTATGGCCTATAATGTTAATGGCATTAGATTTACCACTTCCTCATAAAGTATTTGGACATGGTTGGTTAGTTATAGATGGTGGCAAGATTTCTAAGAGCTTAGGTAATTATAAAGATCCAAGAGAATATATTAATGACTATGGAGTAGACGCTGTTAGATATTTTGTATTAAGAGAAGTTCCTTTTGGTAGTGATGGTACTTTTTCAGAAGAGGCTTTAATTAACAGAACTAATGGTGATCTTGCTAATGTACTTGGTAACCTTGTTAATAGAACAATATCAATGGCTAATAAGTATTTTGATGGTACTGTTAAGAATACTAAAGTTACAGAAAGTATTGATAAAGAATTAATTGATTTAGTAAATGATTTAGATAGTAATGTTGAAAAGAAAATGGATAGCCTTGAAGTGGGATACGCACTTGAATGTATATTTGAAGTGCTAAGAAGAGCTAACAAATATATTGATGAAACTACTCCTTGGGCTTTAGCTAAAGAAGAAGATAAAAAAGATAGACTAGAAACAGTTATTTATAATCTTTTAGAATCTATAAGGGTATGTGCTATTTTACTAAGTCCTTTTCTTCCAGATACAAGCGAAAGCATATTTAAGCAATTAAATGCAGATAATAGAAATGCTTCTTTTGATAGTGATAGTACTTATACTAATATGAAGAATGAAATACTATTTGCTAGAATAGATAAAGAAGAAAAATAAATTGTAAAAATAAGTGTCTAAAAGACACTTTTTTTGTCGATTTTATTTAATTTGTTATTATTTGTGGTATTATAATAATCGTGATTTTTATGAAAATATTTGCTAAATGCAGTAGAGTAGTAAAAAGAGCAGTAAAAGCAGTAATTGCTTCATCAATAGTTATAGTATTTATGATAAATAAAGGTATTAATCATTTTTATGATGTTATCTTTCTTTTGTCATTTGTATTTTTAATTATTAAGTACTTTTCTATTGAAGATTAGGAGAGGTATGTTTATTGATAGTCATTGCCATATTGAAGAGGATGTGGCAGAAAAATATGTAGATAATGCAATTAATAATAATGTTAAAATTATGATTAATGCTGCTACTGATTTAAAAACTAGTATTGAGGCATTAGAGTTATCTAGGAAATATCCTAGTGTTTTTACGTGTATTGGTGTTCATCCAGAAGAAGTAAAAGAATTTGATTTTGATATGAAACCTTTTAGAGATATGATTAGTAATAATAAAGTAGTGGCAATAGGCGAGATAGGGCTAGATTACTATTATGAAAAAGATACTCGTGATTTACAAATTAAAGTATTTAGAGAATTTCTATCTTTAGCTCAGGAATTCAATTTACCTGTTGTTGTTCATAGTAGAAACGCTACTGATGATACACTTCGTATATTAAAGGAATATAAAGTAAAGGGAGTTATTCATTGTTTTAGTGGTTCAATTGAAACAGCTAGGGAATATATTAAGCTTGGTTTTGTTTTGGGAATAGGTGGAGTAGTAACTTTTAAGAACTCTAAATTGATAGATGTTCTAAAGGAAATACCACTAGAATATATTATATTAGAGACTGATTCTCCATATCTTAGTCCCGAGCCTTTAAGAGGCAGTGTTAATGAAAGTAAGAACATAGCTCTTATAGCTAATTTTTTAAGTGAGCAACTTAATATAAACATAGATGAAATAAGGGAAAAAACCACTTCAAATGTGTTTAGAATCTTTGACAAGATTAGCTGATTTTGATATAATTGTAGTAGTGGAAGGATAAGAAAACAATGAGAAAATATAAGCCTAAAAAGTGGTTTGCTTTTGCAAGATTATTTTTAACTTTACTCATTATTGTAACATTTGACAGAGGCTCAAATGTTGTTTTCGAGCACATAAAAACTCAGAATAATACTGATGATAAAAAACTTAGTCAAGTTGTATTTATAGATAATAAAGAGGAAATATATATTGAAGAAAATCCTGCTTTACTTAGATATATTAATCTACCTGAAAAAGGATTTAATGTTACTCTTAATAATAGAAAATATGAACTTAAAAGTGATGAATATGATTTCTTTGTGGCAGTTGTAGCTAGCGAATGCGCTAGAAACAAAGATGATGCTTTAGCTGTTATGAGTGTTATCTTAAACAGAGCTGATTATTATAATATTAGTCCTGTTGATGTTGTTAAAAGACCTGGTCAGTTCTCAGGATATTTAGATGGATATTATTATAGGTATTTAAATAACGATGGAACTTTAGCTGAGTTTACTAGAAAAGATGAAATTGTTCAAGCTGTTAATGACGGACTTTCTGGTGTAAGAAATAATAGGTATTTTAGTTTTAGATCATGGCAATCTGATGCCTATAGTGATAACTATATTACTTATAGAGGGAATAGGTATAGATAATGAAAGACTTTGATTTTAAAAAAAGTCTAGGACAAAACTTTTTAATTGATGATAATATCAAAAGAAAAATTGTAGAATCTTCTAAAGTTAAAGAAGATTCTATTATTATAGAAGTAGGTCCTGGAAGTGGTGCTATTACTAAGTTACTTGTTAAAAAAGGAGTACCTGTAGTAGCATTTGAAATAGATACTAGATTAAAAGAAGAACTATCTAAAATAGATAGTGATAATTTAGAAGTGGTCTATGAGGATTTTCTAAAAGTTAATTTAAAAGATGCTTTAAAGAAGTATAAATATAAACATATTAGTTTAATTGCTAATTTACCTTACTACATTACTACACCTATTATTACTAAAGTAATGGAGGAAAAAGAAGTAAATGAAATGATTGTTATGGTTCAAAAAGAAGTAGGTGATAGATTTAGTGCTAAACCTAGAACTAAGGACTATAATAGTTTATCTGTATTTCTTCAATACTATTTTAATATAGAAAAAGTATGCTTGGTTTCTAAAAATTGCTTTGTTCCTAAACCTAAAGTAGATAGTATTGTTATTAAGTTTACTAGAAGAGATAATTTAATTAAACTTAATAATGAAGAATTATTTTTCAGACTAGTTAAGGATTCTTTTAAGCAAAAGAGAAAGAACTTAAGAAATAATTTAAGAAGTTATAACTTAGATAGAATTGAAGAAACTCTTAGAACTTTTGATAAAGATCTAACTTGCAGAGCAGAAGAATTAACTATAGAAGAATTTGCTATTATTAGTAACAATTTATAAATATTTTTGAATCTCTTTTATAAAAAGGGATTCTTTATTTTTTTCTGTTACTAAAAATACTTTGTTTTTAGTTCTCGTTAGTGCTACATAGAATAGTCTTCTTTCTTCTTCATAAGGAAAATATTCTTTTTCTTTTGTTACTAGCCTTAATATTCTTTCATTTTCAATTTTAGAAGGAAATACATTATTAATATTATTTAATACTATTACATTTTCACTTTCTAATCCTTTAGATTTATGAATAGTTAGATATGTTATATTTATATCTTTATTTTTTCTGTAGATAACTTTATTGTTATCAACATAGAAATTATCATTTAAGTATTTATAAATGTCATTATTATTTCTTCCTAGGACTAGTATGTTATTACCTAGGGTGTTATAAACATTATTTATTAATAATTCAAATTCTTCTTTTATATTTTTCATGTATATTATTTCTATTGGTTTATAAACACTTTTATTACTTTTTAAGTTCTTTTTAATTTGAAGAGGATTTTTCATTATAAATAATCCCGCTGTTTTTATTAGTTCATTTGAATTTCTATATGTGTTTTCTAGTTTTAATATATTAGAGTCTTTAAAGTAGTCTTTGAAGTTTAAGAATAGATCCAAATTGCATCCTGTGAATCTATATATTGATTGAAAGTCATCTCCTACTACAAATAAAGAAGCATCTGTTTTATCAATAATTGCTTTTATTAGATTAAATCTAGTAATTGAAGTATCTTGAAATTCATCTATGATTATATGTTTATATTTGTTAATAACTGATGTGTTATTAACATTTTCTTTTGCTTTTATTATCATATCTTCAAAGTCTATTTCATTATTATCATTTAAATAATTAGTATATTTTAAGTATACATTTATTACTATTATTAGAAATAGTTTTTCTTTTCTATAATGTCTTATATTGAACAATGTTTTAATTTGTTTATGAAACATAGTAAAACTTTCTAGTTTATAGTCACTAGATTTAAATAGTTTTATAAATTTTATTATTAATGATTTTAAGTTATTTATTTCTTTTTCTTTTTTTAAATATTCACATATATTTTCAACAGATAAGTATTTAAATAATATATTCTTTTTCTTTTTTATAATGCTACTAAACATTTCATCTATTATATATTCAATAGTGTTTTCGTTTGATATATCATATTTGTTTTCAAGTATTTTTAAGCCTAGTTTATGAAATGTATAGACATCTATGTTTTTATTTAACTCCTTTCTTATTTTATCTTTCAGACTAGTGCTTGATGCATTAGTAAAAGATATGCATAATATTTCATCTTCCTTTATATTCTCTTCCTTTATTAGATAATTGATTCTTCCTAGGATAGTGAGAGATTTGCCACTTCCCGCTCCCGCTGATAAAAGAGTATATTTATTTTTGGAAGTAGCTGCTTTCATTTGCTCATCATCTAGGGTGTATTTTCCTATTTGCATATCGCTATTATAGCATATATTAATTGATTTTATATAAAAAAAGTGATAATATTTAATCAAGGGTATGGAGGTCTTGGTATGGGTTTTGTAGAAGTTTATTATGATTACATTAGAGCACTTGAATCTCTTAGTGATGAAGAGCTTGTTTATAAGTCACTAACTGAAAATGATATGTTTTCTAATGTGATATGGGAAGAAGTTAAAAGGAGAATGGAATTAGGTCATAATTTGACTGAGATTTACTATAATACTTTAAATGGGTATTCACGTACTTATAAGTATATAAATATATAGGAGGAATTAACATGGGCTTTGTTGAGAAAGTAAGAGTTTTTGAAGATGCTAAGAAATATTATGAAAGTTCTCTTCCAAAACTAATAGATGGAGAGACACAAGAATATACACCAAGGAGACCTTATTACAAGGATGCTTCTTCTTATTATCAAAATGCAGAGCACAATTTAAAAGCATATATTAAAAATTCTGATGCTTTTAGTCTTATTAATGAGATTATTGAATCTAATTCTCCTAGATTAGACTTTATATTTGAAAAAGGTAAAATGCTTAGCGAAGAAGAAATGGCTTCATTTAAAGAAAAACTTGATTATGTAAGAAGTCATAACATAAGCACTACTAAACTTTCAAATGAAACTGTATCTAAAATATATGTAGATAAGTTATATGAAGGTTATAATAGTGTTCACGAATCATTACATAGATAATTAAATATAAGAGGATATAATAAAGAATGATAAAGTTAATTATATTGTTAAGATTACTTTATTATTCTTTTGTTTTTGTAAGACAGATTGACATATTGTTTTAAATAGATTAAAATACTTGTAGAAATGTGATGAAGGAAAACTAAGTAGTTTTATAGTTTTATTTTTAGAGAGAAGACAATTGGTGAAAGTCTTTAGTAGTCTATAAAATGAATTTCATTTTCTGGAGCAGAATTATCCGCTGATAAGCGTTAAAATATAAAAGGTGAATATAAATCACAAAGTAGAATGGTACAGAGTTATATGGCTCGTCTACGTTGTGATTTTTTATTTTAGAAAGAAGGGTAAATATGAAAGAAAAGATTGATGGAATTTTAGCAGAACTTAAAAGTGAAATTGATAGTGTTAAAACTAATCAAGATGTTACTAATATTAAAGCTAAGTATGTAGGTAAAAGTGGCTATGTAACAGAGCTTTCTAAGTTAATGGGAAGTGTTCCAAATGAAGAAAAGAAAGAAGTAGGACAAATGGTTAATGCTTTAAGAGAAAGTGTTAATGAGTTAATTGCTAGTAAGGAAAAAGAGATTAATGATGCTATTTTAAATGAAAAATTAGAGAAAGAATCTATCGATATTACTTTACCTGGTAAAAAGATTAAAAGAGGTTCTCTTCATCCAATGACTAGAATAACTGAAGAGTTTGAAGATTTATTTGTATCTATGGGTTATACTGTTTTTGAAGGACCAGAACTTGAAAGTGATGAGAACTGTTTCCAAAAGTTAAATTTACCTAAAGGTCATCCTGCTAGAGATGCACAAGATACATTCTATTTAAAGGATGAAGTAGAAAACTATTTACTTAGAAGTCAAACATCTACAGCACAGGTAAGAGCTATGGAATCAAATACTGATAAAGGACCTATTAGAATAGTTTGCCCTGGTAAAGTATATAGAAGAGATGAAGATGCAACACACTCTCATCAATTTATGCAAATAGAAGGATTAGTTATAGATAAGAATATTTCTATGGCTGATTTAAAAGGAACACTAGAAGTAATGATGAAAAGAGTATTAGGTGAAAAAACTGAAGTTAGATTTAGACCTAGTTATTTCCCATTTACTGAACCTAGTGTTGAAGTTGATGTAACATGTTTTAAATGTGGCGGTAAGGGATGCGCTTTATGTAAGCAAACTGGATGGATTGAAGTATTAGGTGCTGGTATGGTACATCCTAATGTTCTTTCTATGAGTGGATATGACCCAAGTGTATATCAAGGATTTGCATTTGGTACAGGAATGGATAGAATGGCTATGTTTAAATATGCTATTCCTGATATTAGAACAATATATGGAAATGATATTAGATTTATTGAACAATTCGATAGAAAGGATGTGGACTAATGCTTTTAAGTAGAAAATTTGTATCTGATTATATTGATTTAGATAATGATTTAACAATTAATGATATAGCTGAAAGTATGACTAGTGTTGGTAATGAATACGATTATGCAGGTAACCTTATTAATGCTAGTAAATTAGTTACTGGACAAATAGTAGAGTGCACTAATCATCCTGATAGCGATCATCTTCATTGCTGCAAAGTTAATATTGGAAGTGAAGTTTTAGATATAGTATGTGGAGCTCCTAATGCTAGAGAAGGCATCAAAGTAATAGTTGCCTTAGATGGTGCTGTTCTTCCTGGAGGAGAAATTAAGAAAGGCACTATCAGAGGACAAGTATCTAATGGTATGCTTTGCTCTATCGCTGAGCTTGGACTAGATAATAAATTCTTAAAGCCAGAAGATAAAGAAGGTATTCATGAGCTTCCAGCTGATACGGAGCTAGGAGTTGATGCTATTAAGGCGCTAGGGTATGATGACCAAGTAATTGATTTTGAACTTACTAGTAACAGAGGAGACCTTCTTAGCGTAATTGGAATGGCCTATGAACTAGGTGCTATTTATAATAAGAAAGTAAAAGATATTGATTTAAGTTATAACTCTAATAGTGAAAACGTTAATAATATGTTTAATGTAGAGGTTAAAACTGATGACTGCTCATTATTCCTTGCTAAAAAAGCTATTAATGTAACTATTAAAGAAAGTCCTGATTTTATTAAAGCAAGACTAATAGCAAGCGGTATTAGACCTATTAACAATGTTGTTGATATTTCTAACTATGTAATGCTTGAAACTGGTCAACCACTTCATTATTATGATGCTGATAGACTAGGTAATACTTTAGTAGTAAGAAATGCAATAGAGGGAGAAAAATTAACTACTCTTGATTCTAATGAAAGAGTTTTATCTAATGAAGACATTGTTATAGCTGATAAGGAAAAAGCAGTAGGACTTGCTGGAGTAATGGGTGGACTTTCTACAGAAGTAGAAGATGATACTAAAAACATCATTATTGAGTCAGCTATATTTGATCCAATTAAGATTAGAAAAACAAGTAAAAAGATTTTAAGAAGTGAAGCATCTAATAGATTTGAAAAAGGTCTTGATTCAAAAAGAACATACATGGCTATAGAAAGAAGCTGTGCACTTTTAGAAAAATACGCAGATGCTACTATAGTAGGCGGCTTAGTAGAATACAATAAAGCTGATATGTCTGATACTGCTATTAATATTAGTATTGATAAGATTAAATCAGTTCTTGGTATTGAAATAAGTAAAGAAGAAGTTATATCTATTTTTGATAGACTTGGATTTACTACTAAAGAAGAAAATGGTTTAGTAGTTACTGTTCCTTCTAGAAGAAGAGATATTAAAATAGCTGAAGATTTAATTGAAGAAGTTGGAAGAATTTATGGAATGGATAAGATTATTGGTAAGTTACCTAGTCTTCCTACTATAAGAGGAACTTATGATAAGACTAAGAGAAGTATTAAACATAAAATGGCTGATTTAGGTCTTAATGAAACTATGAGTTATACTTTAATTCCTAATAGTGAAGTTCATAAGTTTACTAAGGATGTTTTCACAGAAGTAGTTTTAAATGACCCTATGAGTGAAGACAGAGATACTTTAAGATATAGTTTACTTTATTCATTACATGAAGTTTATAAATATAATAAATCTCATAATAATAGTGATATTTCTATATTTGAAGTAGGTAAAGGATTCTTTAAAGATGATGAAGGTTATAAGGAAGAACTTAAACTAGCTGCTCTTATGAGTGGAGAATTTACTATTGATGTACACAAGGAAAAAGTAGATTTCTATCATATTAAAGGTATAATGGAAGAACTTTTATATTTCCTTGGATATAATGGTAGATATAGTTTAGTAGTAGATGATTCTATTCCTAGTGAACTACATCCTGGAGTAAGTGCATCTATTAATGTTAATGGAATGAATGTAGGTATTATTGGTAAACTTCATCCTAATATTAGTAAAGACGATGTTTATGTAATGGAAATTAATTTAAGTAAATTACTTTCTATTAGAACAGGTGCTATGAAGTTTAAAGAGATATCTAAATATCCTAGTATATATAAAGATGTAGCATTTATAGTTGATAATAAAGTAACTAGTAAAGAAGTAGAAGATGCTATTAAAAAAGCTGGGGGAAGAGCTTTAAATACAATTACTATATTTGATATATATAAAGATATAGAACCTGGTAAAAAATCTATGGCATATTCTTTAACATTTAAAGATGAAACTAGAACTTTAACTGAAGAAGAAGTTATGAATACATTTAATAACATTATTAGTGAAGTAGAAAATAAACTAAATGCTAAATTAAGAAGTAATTAATAAGAAGCGAAGATACTTCGCTTCTTTTATTTGACTTATAGCTTAATTATTAGTAGAATATATTGCTAGTGAAAGGGGGTAATTATGAAGTTTTCTGATTTACCTAGAGAAGAAAAAGAATTACATATTAATAATTATTTTAATAGTGTTTCTAAAGATGAATTTAGTTTTATTTCTTCTAATGTTAGGGAAATAAGAAGTATTGCTGTTAGTGTTTTAAAGATTTTATATAAATATAGAGATAAGAATTTAACATTTTATGATTATTATAATTGCCCTCGTATGGACTATTATTCTAAAGTAAAGTTAGTTAATGATTTTTATAAAAGTATTGGTATTCGTATAGATATCGATGAGCTTGTTAATAATGGTGATATTCATTTATGTAATAATGATGACACTATTAGTGATGAAGATACTAGTATTCTTTTAGTTAACCATGTTAGGGGAGAAAATAGTTCAACTAATGCTTTTTTGTCTAACTCTGGAAAGAGTGTTGAGGCTATTATATACGCTCATGAAATAGCACATTATATAGATGAGCATTATCCAAAAGAAGATTTTGGAAGACGTCTTTTATCTGAAACTGTAGCTATTAGCAGTGAAATGTTATTCTTAGATTTTGTTAAAGATAATTCTTTATTTGACTGTGAAGTTCATGCTAAGTTAAGAGCTAAAGACTTTACTGTTTCTACTTTTGAAGCAATAGAATGGTGTAATTATATTGAATCTTTTGCTCTTCATGGAAGTTATAATATTGATTCTTTTAATGAAGTTCATAAAGGTGACTATGAATCATCTTTAAATTTCTTTAATACTCTTTATAATTCTAACTATAGCGTAGTAGATTGTATTAATCATTGTTTTGCTATGTTCTTTGCGCCTTATATTGTTTATCAATATCATATTAATAAAGAATTTAGTAAATCTTATAAAGAGATATTTAAGACTAGTAATATAGATGATTTTATGAAAGCTATGGGTATTAATCTTTCAATAGTAGATTCTGATAGCTTCTGTATTTTCTTAGATAATTATTTATATAGAAATATAAATTCTAATAGATTAAAAAGACATATATAATTGGAGGTAAAACATGAAAATTGAACTTAATATAACCGACGAGACTATATATGATATATCTAGGCTTGCAAAAATAAGAAAAACTTATGATTTAGATATCTATCATGGGAATATTATTATTACAGCGCATACTCGTTTTAATAAAACTTTAGAGAGTGTGTTTAATAGTTCTTCTAAGATTAAAGATACTTTTATGGAAGATTATCCATATCTTAAAAAACTTGTTGATAATATGTCATTAGAAGATATTTCTGTTAGATATTTTTTAAGGTCATATGAAAATATACTTAATAATCCTTCTTATCTTTGGGACTATGTTGACTATGTTCATTTATATTTGTTTAGTAGTGATCCTCTTAAATACATTGAGGATAATCCCATTTTATTAAAGAAGAAAATTGTTTTAAAAGATAAAATTAGTTATGGCGATATTGATAAGGTGAAAGAGATAAAGAATAAGTATAGTAAATATTTGAATAATATATATTTAAATGTTGAAGGTAATAGTGAATATTTAACTGTTGACGATACTATTAGTACTTTAAATAAAGTAGAAGCTCTTGCTTCAGATATTAGAAAACTAAATTTGTCACCTTTAGAGAATATGGTTTATGTTTATGATTTAGTTAAATCTAGAATATATAATAAAGAGAAAGATTCAGACTATGAGTACATTTCTAGAGATTTATCTTGTGTATTAAATGGGGATTCTATTGTGTGTAGTGGATATATTGCTCTTTATAAAGCAGTGCTTAGTAGACTAGGCATTGAAGTGTTTTCTGAGTATTTAACTCATGAAGATAAATCTGGACATGAAAGAGCTGTTTCAAGAGTAGTAGATCCTAAGTATGGTGTTGATGGTGTTTATTTCTTTGATCCAACATTTGATTCTAAAACGAGTGAAGAAGATAGTTATTATATAGATAATTATAGATTCTTTTTAAAGACATTTAGTGAGATTAATGAAGAATCTAGAAAGAGTATCCCTCCTTTTAAGAGTGAAATGTTTAGATGCTTTACTAGTGATTTTATTAGTAGATGTAAGTGTGTATTAAAAGGAGAATATAATAAAGAAGAAGATGAAGAAGATATTTTATTTACTTTAAATAGATTGTATTTCTATGCAATTTTTAGGTCTCCTTATAATATGGAGGAATTTAGAAGAATATTTTTAGACAAAGATGAAGAAGTTATTAATCGTAAGATTAGTGAAGCTATAGAAATAGTTAACTTATATAATAAACGTATTGACTATAAAACTATGTGTAGGGTTATTAACAACGTTAGAAAGATAGAGTATTACTCTGATCCTGAGAAATATCCTTACAGTGTTGATAGGATTGTTAGCGCAGTTATTAAGTCTAATCATAAGATTTTAGAAGAAGATTTTTCATTGGATGAAATTCTTGGTTCTGTAGTAAGGATGGATGTTGTTAGAGCTATTAGAACTGAAAGAGAGTATCTAGTTAGATCTTTCATTAATGATGAAGGTATATCAAAAGAGATTAGTAGTGTTAGATTTACTAATGTACTTAGAAATATAAAAAGACTATATTGATTTACAATATAGTTTTTTTATTATATAATTACTGTATAGTAGGAGTGTGTGCTATGGAAAACATTAATGTAACTTCTTCTGAACTAGGAGATTATGTAGAATTAATAAAAAAGTATGAACCAGATGACTATGAAAGATTAATTAAGTACTATAATATGTTTTTAAAGGTTAATAAATATGAGAATATGTATACTAATGTTTCACTAAAGGATTTAGAAAACATGGTTTATACGAATGGAAATGCTCCAATGAGTGATGTTGATAAGATTAATACAATTTTAAGACAATACTTAGTTTTAGATAAAGACGGTAGTGGTGAGCGCTTAAAACAAGATATTATAAAGGCTATTAATTCAATTGATGATCAAGACGAAAGAATAGCGGTTAGTAGAGAATTGCTTGCTAAGTATGGTATTGAGCATGATATTGATGTGTATTTATTTAGTGAATGCAAGAAATTATTTTTAGAGAATTATTCTAAAGTAATGAGTGAAGGTAGGGAGTATAATAAATGAATGGCTATGAAAATTTGATAACTTATCTTTTAAATTATGTGAATGATGCTGAAAATAAACCACAATTAGCAGAATATAAAAAGCAATTAGAAAAGTGTGTTAAGAAGATTGAATTAATCAATTCAATGTTTGCTAATAATTTTTGTGATTATAATAGCTTAGATGTTAAACCAGAAAACATTAAAAAGTATAAAGCGTTTATAGAAGACTTAATTAGTATTGGTGGTAAGAAGTATGAATTTACTGAAGTACTTGAGCTTTTAATTTCATATAATGGTGATCGCCCAGATTGGCCACAAACTAAAAGAACACAAGAAATCTTTAAAGACTTAAAGAAGTTATATGACCAGGAAAGATTAGCTCTTAGATATAAAGTTAGAGAACTTGAAGGAAATGATATTTATTCTCCTATTATTAAAAGAGTTGTTAAGAAAGAAAAAGGTAAATATGTTTTATCTGGTAATATAAGTAAAGAAGACTTTAACAAATTAGTTCAATTTTTGAAGATTCAACGTGAACTTGAATATAGTGAAATAATTGCGTTTGTAGAAGATCTTTCTGGCGCTATTGCATCTAACAGAAAAGACAAAGAAGAATTTGAAGCTAAGAAGGCTCAAGTAATTAATTATGAAAAGTTTGAAAGCATAATTGGTAGTGTTAAAGAAGAAGAAAAGATTGAAAAGGTAGATACTAATAAGATTAGTAGATCTACTCTTGCTCCATATGAATATGATAAAATACTTGCTGCTATTGCTGGTATTTCTACTAGATATGAAGAAACTACTACTAATACTCAAGTAATTGATGATGCACCTTTTGATAGAAATAGATTTAGAAAGTATTCTAATTATGATGCAGAAGCAGAGGCATTTATTATAGACTTTGGATTAATTCTTTATGATTTTAATAATTATTTGTATCCAGAGAATATAGAAAGACTTTACTATGGTGGTAAAATTAGTAGTAAACAAGTAAATGATATTAGAAATGTTATTTATCCAAATATAATAAGTAAATATAATATATTATTAAATCAGGAAGAAGAAGCTAAGAAGAAACAAGAAGAAAGCAAGAAGACTTTAACTATTGAACATCATGCTGAAACTTCAAAAGAAGAGACTGAAGTTAAAGTAAGTGTTACTCCTGAAGAAGTTATTGAAATAGAAAAAGAAACTAAAGAAGAAATAAAGTTAGAGCCTGTTAGAAAGTTTATCTTTACATTTGAGCCATTAGATGAAAATGTATTAAACAATTGTAATCTTGCATATTTAAAGGCTAAGGATATTGTTAATTATAATGATAGATCTTTTGATGCTTATGCATCTAATCCTAAATTTCCTAATTTAATGAGCATTGCTGATAATTATATTGCATATTATGACACTTATTTAGAGAGCTTAAAAGCAAATGGTAAAATGATGGATAACTTTGATGAAGATAAGGCACTTAAGGGAGTTCGTGAAGAGGAAGAACTACTTCTTGAAACATTTGAAGAGTTATCAAATGCATTTGAAGAAATATTTGACGTTGATATTCTTGTTTACGGAGAAGATGAAGAAATAGATGATGAAATAGATGAAGAAGACATTTTATCTGACTATGAGCAAAATACTAGGAAGAATATAATTCTTTTTGCTCCTGATTATTTAGAGATGGACATTAGAGACGCAAAAAGATTGCTTAATTCACGAATTGGTGTTTTTGATCTTTGTAATAGACTTGATAAGTATCCAATAAACTCTGGCATTAAGTATGAAGGTAGACGCAAACTTGATTATATTGAAGGCAAAGGATGCTCAAATGCAGTATTAAAACATTTTGTAAGAAAATATAGGCCGATGAGATTTGGACCTAATAAAAATGTAAGATTTTGCTTTGTAACAGTTTCTTTATCTAAAAAGAATTGTGAAGAATTACTAGAAGCTTATGGTGATAAAATCGCTATTGATGGTTCACCCGATTTTAAATTATTATTCTGTTTTGATATGTTTGATGTTAACTCTAATGAGAATATAAGTTATATACAAGCTTGTAATAGAGGCTTCGGTTTTGATTCTAAAATTCAAGAGTATAATGAATTATTTGGAAAAGACTTTACTAATGAAACTAGAGAAAAGGCTTATAACTTAATAAATGCTAGCTTAGCATTTGAAAAACAGTTGAAGGATGGTGAGACACGTGTCCCAGGTAGAAACTAATAGTGTTGAAAAAAATGGCAGTGTGCTTGTCAATGTTTTAACTAATTATATTTCAATAATAGAAAGTAAGCTTGAATCTTTAAAGCTTACTGATGAACTAAAATCATTAAAGGTAACGCTAGATCGTTTGCAAGCCATTAGAGCCAAAAATTATAATCTTATGTGTGATGGGGATTATCCTTATATTAGACCAGAAGATTGGAATGCTTGGAAATCATATCGTAGACTTATAGATGTTCACAAGTTATTATTCCCAGAGGGTGACTCTCCTCTTAATAAAGCTCAGTCAAAAGAACTTAGTACAATATATAATGAAGCTTGTAAAAGAGCTCATGCTGATATGGTAATTAGAGAGGAAAGAGTTAAGAAAGCTAATACTAAAGAAGCAAGTGATTTAGCTGAATATAATCTTTATAAAGGAATACTAGAACAAATAGAATCAAATCTTGTAATTACAAGTAATGATTATGAAATGATTATGAATGCTATTAAAGATTTAGGCAGTAGGTATATGCTAGAGGGGGAACAAAGTGGAATCAGTGAAGAAACTGAACTAGATGCCGTAGTAGAGCTTACTAACTATTTATTTGATAATGATAAACGTAATGTAATTGATCCTGGTAAGATAGTTGATCTTGATGAAGAAGTTGACGAACTTGAAGAAAACGTAGATTCTTTAGATGATACAGTACTAACTAGTATATTTAGTGGTTTTGGATATAAATATTCTATAGTAAATGAGGACAACAAGATGTTACTTAGTAGGTATGGTAATAAATCAAATATGATTAACATATTTGAGGCATTAAAGCCATATAAAATTGCTGATAGTAATATTAATAGTTTAAGCTATATATTAGTTTATTCAAATCCTGAAATAGTTAAGGAAGTATTATCTACTGCTAAGATTGATGCGGCTACTGCTCATTTAGATAATGTTGATACAGTTAGATATATAAATAGATTAGTATGTAATCCTAAGTTATTTATTCAAGGTAAAAAAGCAATATTAAATACTAAAGGTGGTAATTCTAAATTAGATAATAATAGCGAAGAGTATATATATACTTCTGGTGCTTTCACTCATTATAAAGCCAATCGTCAGTTCTTAATAGATCATGGTGTTACTGTTGCTGATATGACTGAAAAGTATAATAAACGTTCATTCTTCTTATCTGAGTCTCATAGAAGAGTTCTGAAAATGTATGAATGCTATAAGTCATATGGATTTACAGATGAGAGACTATTTAAGACAGTTAGTTGCTTTACTAAGGGTAGACCTTATCCTAATATGGATTTCTTAATTGAAAACGGATATAAAGAGCATCTATATAGATATTTAGTTGCATCTATTGGTAATATTGATGATGATATTAAATATAGAATACTTCTTGCTAAGAAGTGTGGCGTTGATGTTATGAAAGATGATTATAGATTTATTAAATATATTTCTATAAAAGCTGACAAGTCTTTATATTACATGAATGGAGTAAACGTACCGGAAGAAGATGTTCCTACTTTCTTAGGAATAGTTGATCCGTTAAGTGAAGATATAGTAGATAAAGATACAGTTAAAGCATTTGATGCTGCTACTGATAAAGTTATTTACGATCCTCAAGATAAGATGCATGATTTTCCATACTTTACTTATTTAGAAGAAAATTATGCTTCAGAAGATGGACTTGTTTATAATTTAGGAATTGTTAACATATCATCAAGAAAAGTAGTTAGAGTTTATAGTGCTCTTAAGAAGGAATTTCCAAATATGGAAGATAAAATACTTCTTCTATATGCTATGACTAAAGATTCTATTTTAAATCAAGAACAAGTTAATGCTGTTAAAACTACTATAGATGAAGTTATTAGAAAGTGTGGTGCAAGTTATGAAAGAAGAAATTAATAAATTATCTGATAATTTAAAAGATTTGTTTGAACTTCATAGCGATGAAGTTGCTGAAAACTATGTATTTCTTCAATCAATAGGAATTAATAATCCAGAGCAATTTATTGCTATAGTTCCTGAGTTATTTATTAATCCTAATGATGAAGTAAGAGAAGCTTCTAAAAGTATTGATGTTGCTAAGGTTAACGAAAGCCCATTTTCAATATTAGATATGATATAGTCAATAGTATTTTATAAAACTGGATTTTTATCCAGTTTTTGTTTTGTTGACTTATATAATTATTTTTGATACTATAGCGGTGTTAAAAAGGGGATATAGTATGAATATGACTAATGAAGAAAAAATTAATGAAATATTAACTTTATTTAATATAGGTAATTATAGTTATAAGAAAGTACATAATGATAAAGAGGACTATGATTATGATCATGTATATACTGTTACTAGTGGTAGTGATAAGTATATTCTTAAGAAGACAAATAAAGTAGAACTAGCTGTATATAATTTAAATTTAGATCACTTTTTAAAACCAAAAGGTTCTTATATAGATGGTGATGATGTATATTTACTTCTTCCATTTTATGAAGGAAAAAGTATATATGATTTAACTAGGGATATACTTATTATGATTATAGATGCTTTATGTGATATACAAGGAAGATATTGGAATGCTTCTATTAATGGACTAGATAATTTTGATTATTACTATAATAGAGCGTTAGATAGAAAAAAATATATTGAGGAAGAATATTTAGATATTTATGATGAATTTTGTGAATTATATAAATCTATTCCTAGAACTTTATCTAATGATGATTTACTTCCATTTAATGTTATGACTAATAATAAAGAAGTAATATTTATTGACTGGGGTGAAGCTGGAATGCTTCCTTACCCATTAATGCTTGCTAGATTAATTACTACTGCTAAAGAGGATAATTATATATTTCAAATTAAAGAAGAAGATAGAAAATTTGCAATTGATTACTACTATGAAAAGTTAATTAGTAAAAAAGGTATTCCATATGAAGAGTATATAAAAGTATTTAACTATTTTATGTTTCATCAATATACTGAGGGTATGTATGTGTATTATAAGTATAGTGATAGTAAAACTGATTATACAGTTGATGAATATAATAGAAGTAAGGAAGGGCTATCAAAATTAACTTCAATTATATGTAAAAATAGATGAGTTTAAAAGAGTAATTTTTTATTACTCTTTTTATATGTTTAAGAGCCGTTTTTATGTGCATTTACATAAGTTAAAAAATGTTTAAAAAAGTGCTTGATTTTCTTTATCTTTTGTCATATAATGTACTACGTATGACTGCGGGGAAGCGCAAGGTTGCTGATACACCCGGTTAAGTTGTATAAGACTTAACTTTGAAATCAGGTAATTTGTGCTGAGCGGGTCTATAGAAATAGACAAAGGAGGGTGCTTTATGGCAAAACAAAAAGTTCGTATCAGATTAAAAGCGTATGATCACAGAGTATTAGATCAAGCTGCAAGTAAGATAGTTGAGACTGTTAAAAGAACTGGTGGAGAAGTTAGTGGACCTGTACCACTTCCAACAGATATTGAAAAGTTCACTGTTTTAAGAGCTGTTCATAAATACAAAGATTCTCGTGAACAATTTGAAATGAGAACACACAAAAGACTTATTGACATAACTGATCCAAGTAAAGAAACTGTTGAGGCTTTAACTCACTTAGATTTACCTGGTGGAGTAGACGTTGATATCAAATTATAATAATTATTTATAGGGAGGAAATTAAAATGAAAGGAATCTTAGGACGCAAGTTAGGAATGACTGAAGTATTCACAACTAGCGGCGAACTTATACCTGTTACTGTAGTTGAAGTTGAACCAAACGTTATAACTCAAATTAAAACAGTTGAAAAAGATGGGTATAACAGTATTCAATTAGGTGCTTTCGAAAAACGCGAAAAGTTATCTAATAAACCAGAAATGGGACACATTAAAAAAGCAAATACAACACCTAAGCGCTTCTTAAAGGAAATCAAAGGATTAGATGTTACTAATTACGAAGTTGGACAAGTAATAAGCGTAGATGTATTTGAAGCAGGTGAACTTGTTGATGTAACAGGAACATCTAAAGGTAAGGGATTTGCCGGAACTATTAAGAGACATAATTTCTCTAGAGGACCAATGGCACACGGATCTCATTATCATAGAGCAGTTGGTTCAAGAGGACCAATGAGACCAATGAGAGTCTTAAAAGGAAAGAAATTACCAGGACA
This sequence comes from Caryophanales bacterium, assembly GCA_016292035.1. GTDB lineage: Bacteria > Bacillota_I > Bacilli_A > RF39 > UBA660 > RUG727. Next base: position 2,295 of record JAEEZR010000016.1, on the reverse strand, counting down.
TATGGGTAATGAAACAGTTACTATTCAAAATCTTGAAATAATAGCTGTAGATGTTGAAAATAATTGCTTACTAATAAGCGGTAATATACCAGGACCTAAACAAGGTTATGTACTTGTAAGAAGTGCAGTTAAGGGACAAGGTAAAAATGCTGCTAAGGAATTAGTTTCATATGTAGTTACTGAAGAAGTAATTGAAAATAATGAAGTAGTTGCTGAAGAAACTACTGAAGTAACTGAAGTGGAAGAAACTGCTGCTGAAGAAGTAGTAGAAGAAGCTACTCCAGAAGTAGCAGAAGAAACTGCTGCTGAAACTTCTGAGGAAGGAGATGCAGAGTAATGGCTAAAGTTAAAGTTGTTAATTTAAAGAACGAAGCTGTTAAAGATTTAACAATTGCTGACAGCGTTTGGAATGTTGAAGTTAATGAAGTAGTACTTAGCGAAGCTATTAAACTACAACTTGCTTCTTTAAGACAAGGAACACACGATACTAAAGATAGATCTGAAGTATCTGGTGGTGGAAAGAAACCTTGGAGACAAAAAGGTACTGGACGTGCTCGTCAAGGATCTACTAGAGCTCCACATTGGCCAGGAGGAGGAATCGTATTTGGACCAACTCCAAGAGACCATAGTTTCAAAATGAATAAGAAAGAAAGAAGACTTGCAATTAAAAGTGCTCTTTCTAGTAAATTTCAAACTAAAAACTTATGTGTAGTTGATAGTTTAGCTATCGATTCACCTAAAACTAAAGATTTAGTTAATACTCTTAAAGGTTTAAAATTAAGTGGTCAAACACTTATTATAACTGATGGAGAAAATGGAAATATTTGCTTAGCAAGTAGAAACAATACTAATCTTCATATAATTGAACCTACAAGCGTTAACGTTCTTGATTTAGTTGGAAGCGATAATGTACTAATCGACGAAAATAGTGTTAAGAAAATTGAGGAGGTGCTTAAATAATGAATATCGAAATAATTAAAGCACCAGTTGTTACTGAAAAAACTAATAATTTAGCTAGTGAAAACGTTTATGTATTTAAAGTTGATAAAAAAGCTAATAAAACTCAAATTAAACAAGTAATTGAAAAACAATGGAATGTTAAAGTTGAAAGCGTAAATACAGTAAACGCTCAAGCTAAAAAGCGTAGAGTAGGAAAGTATACTGGATATACTCCTTCTTACAAAAAAGCTTATGTTAAACTTAAGGAAGGCTCTAGTATAGAGTTATAGAAGGTGAAAGTATGGCAATTAGAAAATATAAACCAATAACTAATGGTACAAGAAATATGAGTACTTTAGTTAATGAAGAAATTACTAAAAGTACACCAGAAAAAAGCTTAACTAAGAGTACTAAATCTAAAGCTGGAAGAAATAACCAAGGTAAAATTACTGTTAGACATAGAGGTGGAGGAGTTAAGAGAAAATATCGTGTAATAGATTTCAAAAGAAATAAAGACGGTGTTATTGGAACTGTTGCTTCTATCGAATATGATCCAAACAGAAGTGCAAACATTGCATTAATTAATTATGCTGATGGTGAAAAGAGATATATAATTGCTCCACTTGATCTTAAAGTTGGAGACAAAATTGAAAGTGGAGAAAATGTTGATATCAAAACTGGTAACGCACTTCCACTTATGAATATTCCAGTAGGTACTGTAGTTCATGCTATAGAACTTAACCCAGGAAAAGGTGCACAACTAGCAAGAAGTGCTGGATCAAGTGCTCAAATCCTTGGTAGAGAAGGAAAATATGTATTATTAAGACTTAAGAGCGGTGAAACTAGAAAAGTACAAGGTGTATGCCGTGCTACTATTGGTACTGTTGGTAACTTAGATTATGAACTAGTATCTATCGGTAAAGCTGGTCGTAAGAGATTAATGGGTTGGAGACCAACTGTTCGTGGTTCTGTTATGAACCCTAACGATCACCCTCATGGTGGTGGTGAAGGTAAAGCTCCAGTTGGTAGAAAAGGACCTATGACTCCTTGGGGTAAACCTGCACTTGGACTTAAAACACGTAAAACTAAGAAAGCTAGTGAGAAACTTATCGTATCTCATAGAAAGAAATAATAAGAAAGGATTTTGTAGAGTATGTCAAGAAGCTTAAAAAAAGGACCATATGTGTTTGGTAGACTTTTAAAGAAAGTACAAGCACTAAATGAAAGTGGTAAAAAAGAAGTTATTAAGACCTGGTCTAGACGTTCTACTATATTCCCAGAATTTGTAGGACATACATTTGCAGTACACAATGGAAAAGATTTCATTCCTGTATATGTAACTGAAGACATGGTTGG
>JAEEZR010000015.1 GCA_016292035.1 Caryophanales bacterium | reverse complement strand
CATTTTGAAGTCTATCTCCAAGTGATTCAAACATATTATCCCTCCTAATACTAATTATATTATACCAATACATAAAGAAAAAAACTAGCATTAACTAGTTTTTTCTTACTTAGATTTAATAATTTTCTTTTGTTCAAGTATATCGATAACTATAGGACATGCTGCTAAAACTACACCAATTATTACTATATATGGTGATATACCAAACTTAACAGTTGTTTCAAGCCCATAAGCACTATAACTAGATACATCAGCAAACTTATTTTTAGCATCAACCATATCAATTATAACTACTAATAATGTAATAACTGTAGTGATAAGAGAATATTTTTCTTTTTTAAACCATATTAATAAAGCAGAGATTATAGCTGTTACTAATACTATTTTACCATCATCACAATCAATATAACTCTTTGAATCAGAAACTGATTGTCCTAAGAATGAAACACTAACTTTAGCAAAATCAAAGAATAAACCAACAAGTATTAAAGCACATCCACCTAACATTATATATAATCTATTTTTTTTAATAAATTCCATACTAAAACTCCTTTCATAATACTAATCTAATTATATCAATATGCAAAGAAAAAAACTAGTATAAACTAGTTTTTAACTATTTAGCTTTTTTTGTTTTAAGTACACCCTTATCTTCAAGAATATCGATTACGATTGGGCAAACAGCTACAATAGCACCAATTAAAACGATCCATGGTGCAGTATAAGAAAGCTTAACACCAGATACACCTAATTCATCTTTTACTTTGAAAAGATCATAGAAAGTGATAACTAATGCTGCAGCTGTAGAAATTAATGAGTACTTTTCTTTTTTAAGATATACAAGTACTGCTGAAGCTGCTGCTGCTATTAAAACAAAATATGCACTAATAGCTTTAATTTCATTACCATGATCAGTTAATTCAGTGAATTTAACTGAAGATGAAGTACTATAACCGAACATACTTATTTTAACTGTAACGAAATTTAAAAATACAGCTATAGCCATAATAGCACAACCAGCCCAAATAACATAATTTCTATTTTTCTTTACGAAACTAATAGCCTTATCCATTCTAACTCCTCCTTAGTATCATTATACACTATTAATGATAAAATTGTCTATTAAAAAATAAAAAAAGAAACGAAAGTTTCTTTAATTACTATTACTCCATTTATTAACAACATCGCAACTACTACTTTGTGGCATTGGATCTGGCATATTTAGTCTAGCAATAATTGGAATTCTAAATCCACTACCAAACGCTAAACAGTGTCCTACTTGCAATGCTTTTTGTTTTTCTATTGTATCTTCTGTTATATTTGGAATCATCTTAGTAATATATTCAATATCACGTGGATGGCTCATTTTAAATATAATGAAGTTTGAACATTGAGAAATAACTGTATCTGATAATTCAACAGGTCTTTGACTAATAAGCGCAAGTAATACACCATATTTTCTTCCTTCTTTAGCAATTCTATCAAAGATATTATAACCAAACAAGTTAGTATCGTTATCTCTTTGAACATATCTATGTGCTTCTTCTAGAATTAGATTAAATGGTAATGATCCTCTTTCAATTCTCTTACTTAAATCAAATATTAATCTAGACATAATCTTAACTATAGCCTTAGCAAAACTATCATCTACATCCTCTAAGTTAAAATTAACTATTTGATATTTCTTATTATCTTTAACTATTAATTTACTAACAAATTGATCAAGTGTAACAAATTCTCTATATTCAAAGAACTTATTATTTGGGCCTATAACTAATTCATGTAGTTTTACTTTTAATGTAATAGCATCAGCATATACATTTTCATTTCTTAACCAACCTTCACTTATTAAAGCAAAGTTTAATGCTTTTTCAAGTTCAACAAGTCCATATCTTTGAACACTTTCTGGTTCATATTGATTAAGATCTGGTCTTATAAACTGATTTACATATTCAGTAAGTAATACACGTTCAGAAAAGTTATCAGTATTATCTATTAAGAAACACTCTTGTAATCTTCTTGTATATCCAATACCTTGAACAGTAGCATTTAAGTTAAATGCATCAGTTTGACATGTATTAAATAATGAGAAAATTTCATCTCTTTTACTTGCTGCACTTTGATTAGAATAAAGTATAGTCATAATAGCACTAGCTATTAAATGGTTTTGATAATTTATTGCTTTCTCGCTAGATTCCGCAAATATCCTAACTAATTTTAATGCTTTTTCTAATATAGATATTTGTGTATATGTATTAACATCAAGTAATAAACTTATATCCTCTACACTAAGTAACCAAAGTGGAATACTTAATATTTCATGTGGATAAGGGCTTTTCTCGTTAGTAGTTATAAAACGATAATTATAATTTGGGTTAACACTATTAATAGAAGCAAAAGCTGTATAGTATTCAGAAGATGAATCAAATATTAAAAAGTTTGATTTATAAGGAACAAATCCAGGTTGATTAAATATATTTTGAATTATTCTTGAAACACCACAAGATTTACCTGAACCAGTATTACCAAATACACATAAATGTTTACTAAATAATTCATTCATTTCAACATATACTTCTTGACTACTATAGAATGGGCTAATACCTAGTAATAGATTGCCACGTGCTCTTTCACCAACAATAAATCTTAATTCATCAGCAGTTAAACTACGAATACTAGCTGATAAATTAGGCTTTCTTAGAATACCACCAATAAACCTACCATTCTCTAGCTCACCTAGCATCTTAGCTTTTACTGTTTTAGGATTCATTTCTTTTATTTCAGCAAGAATAGATTTTTCACTGTCTTCTAAAACTATAGGCATATTCATAATATCAGTATTAACTACACTACCTTCAACTAGTGCGATTTCAACATCAATATCACCTACATAAAGAATTCCCTTAAACATAATATCAACCCCTATATTAATTCTTCTATTTCTTTCTTTATCTTATCATCTAACCTATCTATTATTTTACCAATTTTTTTTGATTTTTCATAGAGTTTTAGATTATTTTCATAAAATTCTAATTTTTCTATAACTATTTT
>JAEEZR010000002.1 GCA_016292035.1 Caryophanales bacterium | reverse complement strand
TCTCATAACATTAGCTTCAGAATCTTCTCTATTAGTGCTTAAAAATCCAACACCACCAGTAACAAATAGTTTATCAATAACTCCTTTGTTATATAAGTTAATCGCAGTATCTGCTCTGTGTTGCATAACACCATAAATACTACAACCTAAAACTAAAGCCATGTCATAGTTCTTTTCAATATCAATTTCAACTCTTTTTGTTTTAAAAACATAGTTGTTAATGTCCTTTTCATTTAAAAGACCAGCTCTTACTGGACTTACATCTGAAAGCTTATTAATTTCCATAAAATCCCCTCATTTCGTACTTATTATAGCACACTTACAATTAAATAGCAAATAAAATAGATAGATGATATAATAGTTGTAGGAGTGATAATAAATGGATAGTGATAACAAATTTACTGCAGTAGATGAAAATGGTGAAGAAAGAACATATAAAATGTTACTATGTAAAAAGGTAAATGATAAGCCTATTATATGGTATACAGACGGTTTAACAGATGAAAATGGAAAAATAAATATATATATATCTTCTTATAAAGAAGTAAATAAAAAATATATACTAGATATAATAGATAACGGAGAAGAATTAAATAAGTATATTAATATATTTAAAGAAAGCAATTAAAAAGTATTGATAAAATCAATACTTTTTTTATTCGTTATTTGAAACTACACATACATAATTAATATCATAAAATTTTAAGAATAATACTTTTTTAACATTTACTTTAGCAGTGCACTCTTTATTATCTAAAACCATTTTCTCTAAGTATCCTTTATCTAATAATTCTTTAGATTCAATACTTAAAGGTAATTTTATATTCTCTGATTCAATATATTCGTTAGTAGCTTCCTTAACAACTTTGTCAAACTTATAGCTAAGTTCTAGATTCTCTTTATTAGTATTCCATATTAAGAATATAGATGCTATTAGTCCAACAATAATAATCCCCCAGATAACCATTAATTTAGAATTCATTAGTCATCCTTTCTTTCTTCATAACCTTTAGCTGTATAATTCTTACACTTTAAATATGGTGTATAGCTAAGAGTTTCATCATCGTTCTTAGAAACTGCTACATAACCAGAACAAGAATTACCATTAGCGTCTTTAACTTCACCTAAGTATTTATAGTTTTGTAAAACAGAAACCTTTAAGAATAATGAAGCTTCACCAGTTAATTTATTATTATAATATTTATTAACATAACCTTTAGCAGCTTTAACCATTTCTTCTTCAAGTTTAGAGTATGTTTCTTTTGCTTTTTTCTCTTCGTTTTTCTTTTCTTCTGCTTTTCTAGCCTTTTCTTCTTCCTTTTCTTGTTTCATTCTCTCTCTATTCTCTTTAATTTGAGAAAATTCTACAAAATGATAGTTTTCATCAAGAAGACCAAGTTTTCTAAACCCAATAGCAGAAGTTATTAAACATATAATAAATATTGCTATAAATATAAGAAAAGCAATTAACCCCCATCCGTTTTTACTTGATTTCATCCCACTCAACTCCTTTGTTGGTACCTATTATAATACGCTCTTTATAAAAAATCTACTCTTTTTTATCACAATTTGGACAATATTTTTCACCTTTTGTAGTTTCAACTATTAATTCACCGCATGTACAAACTTCGCCTGTTGGCTTATTCCAAGAAGCATAAGTACATTTTGGATAGTTATCGCATCCATAGAATACTTTGCCTTTTCTAGTTTTCTTTTCAACTATATTGCCTCCGCATTTAGGACACTTACATATTACTTTAGTTTCTTTTTCTACTTTAGGAATGTATTTGCATTCAGGATAACCTGAACATGCAGCAAACTTACCAAACTTACCATAACGGTATACTAGTGGTCTTCCACATTCAGGACATGTTTCACCAGTTTCTTCTGGTGCTTCTTTTTCCATTCCCTCTTTAGCTTCGTTAACAAGTGGATCAAAGTCTTTATAGAACTTATCAAGAAGTTCATACCATACTTCTTTACCTTCAGCCACTTTATCTAAATCAGTTTCCATATTAGAAGTATATTCCACATTTATAATAGAGCTAAAGAACTCTTGAAGCTTATCAGTAACTGTAATACCTACTTTAGTAGGAATAAACTTCTTACTTTCTACAGTAATATACTTTCTTTCTTTTAAAACTTCTATAATCTTAACATAAGTAGAAGGTCTACCAATTCCAAGGCTCTCTAATTCCTTAATTAATTTATCTTCTGTAAATCTTGCTGGTGGCTCAGTGAAGTGAGAAGTCTTAGTTATATCTTTAGAAGTAATAACTTTAGAGTTATAACTAGCTAAATCAGGAAGTACTTTGTCTTTACTTTCTTCAAAGTCTCCATATACTTTTAAATAACCATCAAAAGTCTCTACTTGACCAGATGCATTAAACTTATAATCATTATTATCAAGTACTATACTAGTAGCCATTACTTTTTGGTCAGCCATTAAACTAGCTAAGGCTCTTACATAAATAAGATTATATAATTTATATTCATCAGCTGTTAAATATTCTTTAATAGATTCAGGTGTTCTATTAATACTAGTAGGTCTAATAGCTTCATGTGCATCTTGTACATTATCAGTTGTCTTTCCTTGTTTAGCATATCCAATATATTCTTTTCCATATTTACCAGCTATAAAGCCTTGAGTTTCCTTAATGAACACATCAGAAAGTCTAACAGAGTCAGTTCTCATATAAGATATAAGACCAACATGCTCACTACCTACTGATTTACCTTCATATAGTCCCTGCGCTAAACGCATAGTCTTAGAAGCACTAAAACCAAGTTTGATACTAGCAGTCTGTGTTAAAGTACTAGTAGTAAAAGGAGCTTGGCTCTTCTTAGCTTTTTCTTTTGATTCAACACTTTCTATTTTAAAAGTATTAGAAAGCTTATCTAATATTTCATTTGCTTCTACTTCAGTCTTTATTTCTATTTTCTTTTCTTTATACTTAGTAAGTTTAGCTTCAAAGTCATTAAATATTGCTTCTATAGTAAAATACTCTTCTGGAGTGAAAGCTTCAATTTCTCTTTCTCTATCAACAATAAGTTTTAAAGCTACACTTTGTACTCTTCCTGCACTTTTACCTTCAGTTTTATTTTGCATTAATTTACTTAATCTAAAACCAATTATTCTATCTAGTATTCTTCTACTTTCTTGAGAATGCACTAGATCCATATCTATATCTCTTGGACTTTCAAAAGCTTTTACAATAGCGTCTTTAGTAATTTCATTAAATACTACTCTTCCATAATTTTTATCTAAAGATAAAGCATCTTTTAAATGCCAGCTTATTGCTTCTCCCTCACGGTCTGGGTCGGTAGCAAGAACTACATAGTCACTATTTTTAGCTTCTTTCTTAAGCTCAGTAACTAATTTATTCTTACCAGCTATAATCTTATAATTTGGTTTAAAATTATCTTCTAAATCTACCCCAAGTCCATATTTACCAGAAGTAGCTAAATCTCTAATATGCCCTTTTGAAGAAACCACTTTATAGTCTTTACCTAAATACTTTTCTATAGTTTTACTCTTACTAGGGCTTTCTACTATTACTAGTTTTTTCATATCTCGTCTCCTTCCTATATTATAATGAAGAGTTCACAATAAAAATACTAGAAATTGTTATTTATGTCAAGTTTTACTATTTATTTGACACTTTAAGAAAAAAGAAAATATGCATAAATGCATATTTATTCTATAGTCAAATAAGTCTTATTACTAACTTTAACTGTTTTTAAATAATCATTACACTCTTTAACAGTTAAAGAATTAACAATTACATCAGAATTATTAATAATCTTTTTATAATCAAACATATCTGATGTAATATTATCTTCTACATCCATAATATTTTCAAAAGATAATATAAATGACTTAATAAATCTTCTCTTCTTTCTTTCAAGAATATCTTTATCTAGCTTTAATTTACCTAAATACTTATCTACTATCTTTCTAAAAACTTCTATCTTGCTTGTAGAAGCTTTAAATACAATAGCAATATAACCATTTACTTCATCAGAGAAAGAAGAAAATCTACTAATGCCATTTTGTCTTAACTCTTCAAAAGCCTTGCCACTTTTACTAAAAGTATCACCTACTGCTAAGTTAAGTGCTAATTTATATCTAATCTTATCTACATTCTTAGGTATTTTAACTTTATAACAAATAGCTGTCTTTTCTTCATTAAGATTTAAATTAATTACTTCTTCATTAGTTGATACTTCATCATCTTCTTTTTCTTTAATAATACTTATCTTATCCTTAGAAGGCTTTATATCTTTAGTATAATCTTTAATAAAGTTAATCATCTCTTCTTTATCAAAATCACCACATACTACAATAAACATATTCTCTGGTGTATAAAAGTCTTTATATAATCTATTAAGCTCTTTAGCAGAAGCATTTTTAATGCCCTCTTCTGTTCCTATAACAGGATACTTAACAAAAGACTTCATAAAAGTATTAGAAAGAACTTTAGTTTCAAGCTTATAATATGGATCACTTTCACACATATTAAGTTCTTCTAAAATAATACCTTTTTCTTTCTTAACATCCTCTTCTTTAATATTAGCTTTAAATACCCTATCGAATAATAAAATCAAATTATCATATATTTTTTCTTGTCCAAATATATTGTAATTAGTGCCATTATAAGTAGTATAAGCATTTACTAAGGAACCATATTCACTAATCTTTTTCATAGCTTCTTTATTCTTAGTAAAATCCATAACTCTATGTTCTAGAAAATGAGCACTACCAAGTGTTATATCATAAGTTTTACCACTTTTTTTATACTTACTAACTTCTGCTCCAAAAAAAGTAGACACAGTAGCATAATAATTCTTACTCTTATTAGTAGGATATAAATAAACTCTAAGACCATTATCTAGTTTTTCTTCAAAAACAACTTCATCACAATTAAACTTAATTTTCTTCATTTATACTCCCTTCTAACATAAATATAGTTGAAGCACTAATCTTTTTAGCAACATTAACTACATCTTCTGCTGTAGCTTTATTAACTGATTCTCTTCTCTTTTCAATATCTATATTATTTCCAAATTGATTAACATAGTAAGTATTAATAATTCTAGATGTACTCTCATAATAAGCATTTAAAGAAAGATTAATAGTCTTCTTAGCATTCTTAAGAGCTTTTTTAACTACCTTCTCATCCTTCATAGATTCTAGTGTCTTATTAATAAGATCTAATGCTTTCTTATAACTCTTCTTGTTAATACCGCTTACTATAATAACATCTGAAGTATACATCTTAGCGCTGCTACTAATGTAATAACATAAACTATGTTTTTCTCTTACATTAACAAATAAAAGAGAATTATTCATACTTCCTAAAATAGTATTATAAAGAACAAATGATGAATCAAATTCTTCATCAGTTAACCCCTTAGCATTAAGGCCAACAAATAATATAGATTGACTAGTATTATAGCTCTCCTTATATTCGCCTTTAGAAGGTTTAATCTTAAGCATTAAACTATGTTCATAATTACTATTTTGTTTAAAATGACTTAAGTACTTATCTATTACTTCAAATAAATCTTCGCTTACTTTATCACCAAGTACAAATACATCTATCTTATAATCAGTAAATAACTTCTTATACTCTTTATAAATATCTTCATTAGTAATACTTTTAATATAATCTATATTTCTATAAGCACTTTCTGAAAGAGATGTATCCTTATAAAACTTTTCTCTAAATAATAAAGATGCATAATCATCAGGTGAATCTTTAACATTCATTATAGATTCAACATAATTTTTCTTCTCTCTTTCAAATATTTCATCATTAAACTTATTCTTCTTAACAGTAGGGTTCAATGTAACATCACTAATAACCTCAAAAACATCTTTATAAAGATCTTCTTTTACAAATCTAGGATTTAATATAGAAGTCTCAACTTCAAATACCATATTGTTAGTATAACTATGAACCTTTGTCCCAAAACTAGTGCCATATAAATACTCTAGTCTCTTAGAAATGTCACTTGCTTTAGGATATTTCTTACTGCCATTATAAGCCATAACTCTATTTAATAGATGTAATCTATAAAAAGACTCAGTATCATATTTTTTAGTAAACCTAATAGACACTTTTACAGTCTTAAATCTATTAGTATCAATGACATGTAAAGTATAATTCTTCTTTTCTATCTTATTGTAATCCATAAAAGTCCTCCCTTATATAGTATAACCACTTATAAACTAATAATAGCATATTTAATGAAATAAAAAAACCTTTATGGTATAATTAATAAGGTGAACAATATGGAAAAAAGTGATATGAATAGTTACCCTTGGAGAGGACTTACAGATGATGAATATGATAAATTAAAAGCAGATGTATTAATTCTTTATAAAGTATTAGACTTAATATTTATATTCTTAATGCTAGCAGCAATGATAGTAATAATTACAGAAATAACATCTATTATTAATAGTGCTTCTTCTCCTGAAGGATTAATAATAGCAATCATTACTACACTAGCGCTTATATTTGGAAGACTATTTTTAAGAAGACTAGGGCTTAAAGATATAGAAGAAAGAAACTATGAAGCAGCTGAAGGAATATTTAAAGGAATAAAGCTAGAAACAACTCATAGACATGAAAGAACCATTAATTTAAGCTACGCTATAGTTCAAATGCCAGATAATAAATACTTAATTGTTGAAGAAGAACTAGGTAAATTAAGTAAACTAGTAGAAGATGATAAGATATTAGTTATAAGAGTTAAAAATAAAAATGATGAATATTTATTAAACATATTATAAAAAAGAATCACATAAAGTGATTCTTATTTTATTTTAATAATACTTTCAAGTGCCAAAGTAATCATTTGATCAAAGTTTTTAACTCTCTCTTCACTAGTTAATGCTTCCTTAGTAACAAAAGAATCACTAATAGTCAAAAGTGCGCTGGCTATTTTTTTATTATGTCTTGCATTTAGAAACAAACTAAATGTTTCCATCTCAACACATGAACAACTCTTTTCATTAACTAAGCTATCCATATCTATACTCTCAGTATAAAAAGCTTCAGTACTATAAGTTCTTCCAGTTTTTAAACTAAGATTCATCTCTTTAGCAGTTTCTTTAATAATATCATTAAACTCTACTGAGGAGTAAACAATCTTATCACTACTACCACAGTAGTTTAAAGCATAATTACTTTCAGTGTAAGAAGAGTCAGCTAAAAATAAATCATTAACATTTAAATCCTTTGTATAAGATCCAGCTGAGCCTACTCTCAAAATAGCTTTAACATCATATTCAGTAAATAATTCATGTGAATATATTCCCATAGAAGGAATACCCATTCCACTAGAAAATATAGTAACTTTTACGCCCTTATAATAACCAGTGTAAGCTAGTTCTCCTCTAACTTCATTAATAAGCTTATAATCATTTAAATACTTTTCAGCAATATACTTACATCTATTAGGATCACCTGGCATTATTACTAAAGGAGAAACATCCTCCTTTAAAGATTCAATATGTGGTGTTGCCATTAGTTATCACTTTCTCCTTCTAATCTAACTAGTACTTCTCTTGGCTTAGATCCATTTTGTGGACCAATAATACCTTTTTCTTCCATTAAATCAATCATTCTAGCAGCTCTGTTGTATCCTAATCTAAACTTACGCTGTAAAAGTGAAGCACTGATCTTACCTGTCTTAACAGCAAACTCTATTGCTTCATTTAGAAGAGGATCATCTTCATTTAAACTCTCTGCCTTTTCTATTTCCTTAGCCTCTTCTTTTGGAGACTTATCTAGATTTAACATACTTTCATCATACATAGGAGTTCTTCCACTTCTCTTAACGAACTGAACAACTCTTTCAATTTCTTCATCTGATACATAAGAACCTTGAATACGAATTGGAACTGACTCTCCTGGTGGTAAGAATAACATATCACCTCTACCAAGAAGTTTTTCTGCTCCTCCCATATCTAATATAGTTCTAGAATCAACAAATGATGAAACCATAAATGATATTCTTGTAGGGATATTTGATTTAATTAAACCAGTAATAACGTCAGTACTTGGTCTTTGTGTAGCTACTATTAAATGTATACCAGCTGCACGAGCAAGCTGTGTAATTCTCATAATAGCTTCCTCTACTTCTTTAGACGCTACCATCATTAAATCAGCAAGTTCATCAATTATTACTAGTATAAATGGTAATTTTTGTAATTCAGGATTTCTTCCTTGTTTCTTCTCAACATATTCATTATATGAAGCTATATTTCTTGTTCCTGTATTAGCAAACATATCATAACGTCTATCCATCTCTATACATACCTTTTGAAGTGCTACAGCTGCTTTTTTAGGATCTGTAACAACTGGCATTAATAGATGAGGAATATCAGCATAACAATTAAGTTCAACCTTCTTAGGATCTACTAATATCATCTTAACTTCGTCTGGTTTAGCTCTCATAATAATACTAGTAATAATATTATTAATACAAACTGATTTACCACTACCAGTAGCACCAGCTACTAACATATGTGGAGCTTTATTAATTTCAAAATACTGAATGTTACCCATTATATCAAGCCCTAGTGGTGCAAGTAATTTAGAACCATCAAGTTTCTTAGGAACTCCTGCTAAGATGTCTTTCATCTTAACTTCACTAACAGTTGGGTTAGGTATTTCTATACCTATTGTACTCTTTCCAGGAATAGGTGCTTCTATTCTTACCTCTTTAGCAGCAAGTGCTAGAGCTATTTCTCTGTTAATAGAAAGTATCTTATTAACTTTAGTACCAGCTTTAAGTTCTACCTCATACTGTGTAACAGCAGGTCCTATATGAACTTCCACAACTTTACCACTTATTCCAAAGTCATTAAATACTCTCTCAAGTATCTTGTTATTAGTTGTAATAAATTCAGTAGAATTAACTTTGCCTTTATTTTTACTTCCAACAAGTAAATCAAGTGGAGGAAGAATATATTCTCCTTCTTCTTCCTTAGTTTCTTGCTCAATATAAGCAGTTTCCTCATTATTACTCATAGGCTCTTCTTTAGTAGTTATTTCGCTTATATTAGTAATAACAATCTTGTTTTTCTCATCTTCTATAGCTTCTCTTTGTTCAAGTTCTTCTGCTCCTTCTTTAGCTATCTCTTCTATAGACTTTTCTTTTCTTCTAGATTTAAAGAACTCAATAATACTACTAAATACATCACCTAAATTAATATCAAATATCATAACAAGTCCAAATAAAGCAAGCACACCAGTAACTACCATAGTACCAACTATATCAAATAGTTTAACAAATAAACATGATACACTAGCACCTATCATACCTCCACCAGTATGTGCTATTAACTCAGGCTTATCAAAAGAATCACTAACTCTTTCCATAGTAACTCTAATAATATCTAATCCCTTTAAATCATTATCTTTGATATACATAGCGTGAGCATATACAAGTACAACTAAAATTAATACATAAATACCTATAAGTCTAACACTTATATATTTAGGACTCTTTCTTTTAACAATAAGAATGCACCCAATAAGAAGTGACGCTACTAAAAATAAAATATAAAGAGATCCACAAAGGAATACACCAAAGTTTCTAATCATCCTGCCAACAATACCAAATTCCCCATAACCTAGTACTGCTATTAAAATGAATATAAGTCCTTCTATTTCTTTAAATAGAATACCATCATTTTTATCACTATCATTTTGTACTTTTTTCTTTGCCATAAATACTCCTATCCTTCATAGCTTTCAACTATTCTTTTATAAATACCAGGTTCTATTTGATTAAGAGCTTCTAAAGAAGTCTCTAAACTTTTTCTATAATCACCCTGCTTAAATAACTTCTCAGCTTTAATTAACTCTTTATCTATTTCCTCATAACTAGATCTATATCTATTACCATAAACTATAGAAGCTTCAGCAATAGATGCATTCTTTGTAAGACTTCTAGTATAGTCATATAGTTTTAAAGCTAAATCTCTTCCGGTATCTACTCTTGTATTAAGAACTGAAATAACAATAGGTTTATTCTCAAGCTCTTTTGTAATTTCTCCAACTGCTTCTTTAGCTTCATCAAGTTCAACAAAATAATCTTTTGGAATAATAGGCATATTATATGATTTAATTTTCTCTTTAGATGCCTTAAGTATTTCTCTAATCTCAACAAGCTGTTCTCTAGCCCTAACTTCATCTTCCTTAAGTGAACCAAGACTCTTGCTGATATTCTCTAAGCTGTCTTCAATATTTGTTACCTTAACACTAATAAGTTCATAATCTTTAACAAGTCTACTATAAGGTGTAACTTTAGTTAAAGTTCTATCACTAACAGTTTTAAAATTATTTTTAACAGTAGTTAACTCTTTATTAATTCTATCTAAATTAGATAACTCTTCATCTGTAAGAGCATAACTTTCTTTAAGTGACATAACTTCACCATAAATATTTTTAATAACACTAGTAAGTCTATATAATTTATCAGATAATCTATCTAAATAAATTTCATATTCTTTCTTACACTCTTTTTCTTTATCAATATCTATATATAATCCTTCAAAGTAATCAAGTATAGTCTTAAGTTCAAATATAGAATCTTCCAAATTAAGCATCTTTAATCTATCAAAAATACTACTTATTTTTTTCTCAGCTTCTTCTATATTTTTATCTAAATTCATAAACTCTAGATTATAACCATCCCTCTTCATCTTAGAAGCAAGACTAGTTAAATCAAGTATCTTCTTAGGAATAATCATCTTACCAAGTAATATTACACTTGGAGTTTCATCTATAACTATCTTTAAATTTTTAATTAAATCATCAAGCGCAAATACTATTTTACCTACTTCTTCATAATCATTCTTTTCCATAACTATTTCAAAAGCGCTAAGCATTTTATTAATGTTATCAAGTTGAAGATCAATATTTTCTTCCATACCAGCATAATCTTTCTTATTATTGTTATACTTAGTAATAACTTCTCTATAAATAACTTTAAGCTTAGTAACAGCATTTCTATTTCTCTCAGCACTTCCAGTAACATCCCTAACTTCATCTAGTAAAAGTTCACTATCAGTTTTAACATAATAAATATCTAGTTCTATCTTAGCTAGTTCATATCCAGCTTCATCGTATTTCTTTTCTTCAATCAAGCCTTCAGCATTTAATAATTTATCATTAATTCTAGGGATATCTTCAGTTTCTATTCTCTTATATCTTTTCTCCCAAGCATTATATTTCTTTTCTAATTTTTCATTATTAATAAGAGCTTTAACTTTATCCATTTCAGTAAGTATTCCACTAGAAATAATAAGGTTCTTAAGAGTTTCAAGTCTATTAAGTTCTTTTTCAAGATTTTTCTTCTTTTTAGCTTGAATGCCAAAAAGAGTTCCTGTTATTAAACCAACAGCAACAACATATATTAAAATACCGCATAAAATAATTGCACTTTTACTCATAACTCTCCCTACTCTCCATTATTTATTTTATCACAAACTTCATATTAAAAAAAGAATAAATGAAAAAAAAGCGGCAATATCTGCCGCTTCATAAAAAGGATATTCGCGCCTATCCTTTAGAAGCCTTTTTAAACTACATCAAAAGGCTCCGTTATAGAAATCTATAACCCAGACTCTCGCCTGATGGCACTATTATAACTCTAAAATGGAAATAGTAAAGAAAAAACTTGATATTTTATAGATTTTCTAGTATACTTTATTGCATGGAAGAAATGGCCACTAATTTTAAACTATAACGTGTTTATTAGTTGATAAACTTTTGCAAGTAGCTAAAGCCATTAGTGAAAGCACTAAAGTAAACACCCTATAGTGGAGAAATTAGATAAACATCTCTTTCAAATATTAGTAAAGGAGGAGTTTATATGTCAAGATACACTGGACCTGCTTTTAAAAAGTCAAGAAGACTTGGTTTTTCAACTCTTGAAACTGGTAAAGAATTAAGAAAAAGAACTACTGCTCCAGGACAACACGGAACTAGTAGAAAGAAACTTAGTGAATACGGAATCCAATTAGCTGAAAAACAAAAAGTTAGAACTATGTATGGTCTTACTGAAAAGCAATTCAGAAAAACATTCGAAACTGCTGGTAAGAAACAAGGAATTCATGGTACTAACCTACTTATAATGCTTGAAAGCAGACTTGATAACTTAGTATACAGAATGGGAATGGCTAAAACTAGAAGAGCTTCTAGACAATTAGTTAACCATGGACACATCTTAGTAAATGGTAAAAGTGTTAATATCCCATCTTACCAAGTTAAACCAGGAGATAAAATTAGTGTTAAAGAAAGCTCAATGAATCATCCAGTAATA
>JAEEZR010000014.1 GCA_016292035.1 Caryophanales bacterium | reverse complement strand
CTGTAGGAAAATATTATTCTAATGATGCAATAAATGCTTTAACAGAATTTCAAGAACAGTATTTTGAACATATAATAATAAGAGATGAAAAAACACTAACTAAATAGTTAGTGTTTTAATATTCTAAATGGCAGGGGATGCAAGAATCGAACTCGCAACAAAAGTTTTGGAGACTCCTATTATACCATTTAACTAATCCCCTAAATGAAATGCAATATCATTATATCATATTATCATTTAAAGTAAACAATTTATTGTTAAAACAAGACTAAAAACTAAAAATATGATATACTATCTTTGATAAAGGAATGATAAATTTGAAGAGATTAAAATATATAATTAGTTGCTTTTTTAAAATGGACTATAAAAATATGTATAAAATAGCTAAGAATATTAGTAAAAAGAATCATAGATTAACTCTATTTACAATAATAGATATGGCTTATTGCGCTCTTGTTTATGGAGCAGGTTATTATGACTATCAAGAGTTTGAATTTTATTTGCTAAGTAGAAAAGAAAGAAAAACATATCTTACTAGAGCTAAGAATAATATGATTGTTAGTAAATATAATAATAAAGAATATTTTGAATTATTAGATGATAAAATTAAATTTAATAAAAAATTCTCTAAATATATTAATAGAGATTACATTGTTATTGATAAGAATTATGAAGAATTTCTAGCCTTCTTTAAAAGACATAAAACCATTATAGCTAAAATAGTAGATGGTGAAGGTGGAAGAGGAATAGAAAAGTATACTTATAAATCAGAATTAGACTCTAAGAAAGTATTTAATAAACTAATAAAGAAGCATGAAATACTTATAGAAGAATGTATTACTCAACATAAAAGTGTAAGTGAATTGTATGATGGATCAGTTAATACACTAAGATTATTCACATTTAATAATGGAAATGAAGCAGTAGTAGTTAATTCTATATTTAAATTTGGAAATGGTGGTGTAACTGATAACTTTAGTAGTGGAGGAATGTATACATTCACAGATGAAAATGGATTTGTAATAGTACCAGCTATTGATAGAGAGGACAATATATATGAAGTACATCCTAAATCAAATAAAAAGATAATAGGATATAAAGTTCCTTTCTATAAAGAAGCATGCGAATTGGTTTGCCAAGCAGCTAAGGAAATTAATGAGGTAAAATATATAGGTTGGGATGTTGCCATTACTAAAAATGGGCCTGCTATAATAGAAGGAAATTCATTCCCTGGTGTTTTTCAAATAAAACCTAGCTTTTTAAGAAACCAAGGATTACTTCCTAAATATCAAAAATATATGGATATAAAGTAGGAGATAATATGAAGAAAAGTAATTTACTAGAAGGGACAATTATAGCAACTGCTGCAATAGTAATAACTAAAATACTTGGAATGCTTTATGTTATTCCTTTTTATGCAGTAGTAGGTGTAAGAGGTAGTGCTCTATATGCATATGCTTATAACATCTATGTAATATTCTTAGATATATCAACTGCTGGTATTCCATCAGCAATGAGCAAAATTACTAAAGAATATAATACACTTGGCAAAATGGATGCTAAAAAAAGAGCATACTCTATATCTAAAAGAATAATAGGTTTACTAGCAATATCAATGTTTATTATAATGTTTGCATTTGCGCCTTTATTTGCAAAGTTAATATTAGGTGATCTAACTGGTGGAAACACTATTAAAGAAGTAACAATGGTAATAAGAGCAATATCTCTTGCTATATTAGTAATACCATTTTTAAGTGTATCAAAAGGTTACTTACAAGGTCATAGTGTTATTGGAGTATCTAGCATGAGTCAAGTAATCGAGCAAGTAGTTAGAATAGCTGTTATTTTAATAGGTAGCTATATAACATTAAGAATATTTAATATGCCACTTGATGAAGCAGTGAGCATATCAGTAACCGGAGCTTTCTTTGGTGGACTTCTTGCATATCTTTATGTGAGAATAAAAATGAAAAAGAATAAAAAAGAATTATCACTAGAATCAGTAGAAGAAAAAGATGATATAACAGATAAAGAAATAACAAAAAAGATTATGTATTATGCTTCATCTTTTATAATAACAAGCATAGCTGTATCAATATATAGCTTTGTAGATATGGTATTTATTTCAAGAACATTAACATCAATGGGTTATATAGCAGCAGAAACTGAATTTGTAACAGCAGCAGTAACAACATGGGCTCCTAAAATAGGAATGATTATTAACTCTATTGCAATGGGTCTAGCAGTAAGCTTAGTACCAAGCATAGTAGAAGCTAATACACTAAAAAAATGGAAAGATGTAGAAAGTCATATCAACAAAGGACTTCAAATAGTATTATCTATTTGCCTTCCACTTATAGTTATAATAGCTCTTTTATCTAAAGGTGTGTGGTCTGTATTTTATGGAAGTGAATCTTTAAATTTAGGAACACTTATACTAGCAATATATATAATAGAACCACTATTCTTTAATATTTATTTAGTATCATCAACAGCAATGCAGAGTTTAAACAAATTTAAAATAGTATATATATCAACATTCCTTGGATATTTAATAAATGCACTACTAGATGTACCTTTAATGTATTTATTTAAAGTATTGGGACTTCATCCATTTATAGGTGCTATTGTGGCAAGTATAATAGGATACTCACTAAGCTTCTTAATAGCATTTATTCACTTAAGAAAAAAACATGATATAAAATTCACAGAATCATTTAAGACACTTAAAAATAGTGTAGTGCCAACAATAGCGGTTGCTATTGAAATAATGGTATTAAAACTATTAGTACCAGTAAACTATGATAGTAAAATGTCATGTATTATATATATAGGTGTTATAGGATTAATTTCATCAATTACTTATTTGTTTATTGCATATAAAATAGGATTACTTGATGAAGTATTTGGTAGAGAGTATTTAGATAAGATTATTAGAAAAATAACTTTTGGTAAAATAAAAATAAACACTAACAAATAGTTAGTGTTTTTAAATATAAAAAAACCACTTAAAGTGGTTAATTTTTAACATGGCGCCCGATGCAGGACTCGAACCTGCGACCTAACGGTTAACAGCCGTGCGCTCTACCGACTGAGCTAATCGGGCAACTACATGAATAATTTTATAATATTTAGTATTTAAAGTCAATACTAAATAATAAAATAATATATAATTAATTAGCCCTTATCTAGGCAGTATATTATCATAAAATAACCTAGGAGGTATAAAAATGTATTTTGATGAAAGAAATATGGATTATACAAATCAAACAAATAGTATAGATAATAATATATATGAAATAGATACTATAAATATTATTAATAATAGAAACGATAATCTATTTAATGCTCAAGAAGGACTAAATAAGGGAAATATGTTTAAAGAATTATATGATCCATATCAAAATAATGTGTTCAAAATAGAAGTAAACACTAAGAAAGATAAACTATTACTAGTGATTCAAAAGCTAGAATTTAAATTAATAGATTTATCCTTATATCTAGATATTAACCCAAATGATAAAGAAATGTATTTAATATTTAAAGAAACTTTAGAAGAATTAAAAAAGAATAAAGAAATATATGAAAAAACATATGGACCACTTTGTCTAGAAAATACTACTGAACAATATAACTGGCCTGATGATCCATGGCCATGGATGATGGAAGGAGATAATAATGTTTAAATATGAAAAAATATTAGAATATCCTATCGACATAAACAAAAAAGACTTAAGAATGGCTAAATTACTATATGAACAACTAGGAGGAGCAAACGGGGAAATAGCTGCTTCTTTAAGATACATGCAGCAAAGATACACTATGCCATGTAAAAAAGGAAGAGCGCTTCTAACAGACATAGCATTAGAAGAATTAAACCATGTAGAAATAATTAGTTCTATGATAAAAGCATTAACTAAAGATGCAACAATAAAAGAATTAAAAGAATCAGGTCTTGATGATTTATATGCTTCACATAATAAAGGATTATATCCTCAAAGTTCTAGTAGTATTCCATTTAAAGCAGATTATATAGCAGTAACTGGTAATCCATTAGTAGATTTAATGGAAGACATGGCAGCAGAAGAAAAGGCAAGAGCAACATATGAGAACTTAATGAACTTAACTGATAATCCACAGTTACTAGCACCTCTTAGTTTTCTAAGACAAAGAGAAGTAGTACATTTTAATAGATTTAAGGAATTATATTTAGAATATAAAAAGAAAGGTTATTAACCTTTCTTTTAATTTATGTCTCTTTTAATAAATATTAAACTTAATATATTAATTATAGTAAAGTAAATGATAAGTATAATAAATCCTCTAAATATATTAGTGTGTGTATTAAATATAATATTATTTAAATAATATTGATTATAATCTAAATAATAAGACATATCTAGATATGGAATAAAAGTATAATCAAGTATTTTAATATTATAAGAAATACCTATATTATAAATAGTGATAGAAAATAAATATAAGATATTACTAATAACTAACCCTATATTAGAGCCTTTAAATAATATACCCAAAAATAGTGAAAAGCTTATCATGAAAAGAATTGGAATAAAGAACATAAAATACCTAAAATAGTAAATAAAGTATGGAATACTTATAAACTCATTATTAAAGTAAATAACATTTTTTAAACTAAATAAATTAGTTCTTGTTAATAAACTAGTAGTTATAAACAAAGTAATAAAAACAATAATAAAAAGAAATAGACTAATTAAAGAAAGTGATACTACTTTAGAAATAATTATTTTACTTCTACCATATTTAGACTGAAAGATATACCTTATTGTTTTATTAGTATAGTCGTATGATATGTTATGAAACGAAATAAAAATAATAATTACTCCTATTAAATATAAAATAGGGGAGCATCTTTCAATAATAGTTTTTGATAAATCTTTATTATATATGTTTAACTTGTTATTAATATTAATCTTATTAACATATTTACTATATTCTTTATAATAATGTTCATAACTACCATGCTTATTAACAGATAGATATTCACTTTTTTCCATAATAGGGTAAACATTGTTAATAATATTTATATTACTAACATTTTTATGAACTAAACTAACATATAAAATACTCACAAATATTAACAGTGCACATACAATTATAAAACTTCTTTTTCTAGTTTCTTTATATAAATCAGCTTTAATAAGATTAAACATTATCTTCCTCCATCATGCTGATTAGTACATCTTCAAGAGGTTCATCACTAACCCTATAAATAGGAACTTTCTTTTTAACTAATGATATTATTTCACTATTAACTTCGTCATTAGTATAATATCTTTCCTTAATTTGATAGTTATTGCCAAGAATAAATTTAACATTTCTTTTATCTCCACCTAATGATTTAGTAGTTATTTTTTTATTATTAATAAAAAGTATGTTAGTAGTTAACTTTTCTATCTCACTTATTAAATGTGATGAAACAATAATGGTTTTATCTTTAAAACTAAATAGTAGATTTCTTAAATCCCTAATACCCTTTGGATCTAACCCATTGGTTGGTTCATCTAGAAGTAAAATATCTGGGTCTTTTAATAAACTAATTGCTATTCCAAGTCTTTGTTTCATTCCTAAAGAAAAATGTTTGACTAATTTTTTATCTTGATTTAGATTAACTAACTTCATGCATTCACTTGCTCTTTCACAGTTAAGACCATGCAAAAGAGCAAAATATCTAAGATTTTCTTCAGCAGTTAAATAATCATAAAAACTAACATAATCAACAATAGCGCCTATATTTCTCATTGACTGTGAAAATTCTTTTCTAATATTATAACCATTAATAGATATATTACCACTAAAGGAAGTAAGACCCATTATCATTTTTATAAGAGTACTTTTACCAGATCCATTAGCGCCTACTAATCCATATATTTTACCTTTTTCAAGCTTAAAAGAGACATCATTAAAAATAGTGTTTTTCTTAATTTCTTTAGTTACATTATTAACTAAAAGACTATATTTCATCTTCCCTCCTTCTACCAATTTATAACTGGTAAAAATAAATTAACACACTATTAAATAGATAGTCAATACCCGCTAATTATTAAAAATGAAGCTATTTTTAATAGAAAAAAACAACTCTATATATAGAGTTGTCTATTAATAAAATACAAAAATATAATCAATATTAAAAATCTAATAAATAAATTTTTTAATCTAATTTTACATTTTCTTCTTCAATTATCTTCTTAAAGTCTTCTTTAAATTTAACTAATGCTTTAGCTTTAGCATCCTCATAAACAGATTTAGTATTCTTAATAGCATCATATACATGCTTAATATTAAGCGTATTAGTATTATCAAAAACTGCATTACTAAAGCAGTTACCAAGTAGTGTAAGTGCTATATCAGGATATCTATTACCAATTTCATATATTCTTTGATATTCATCAGTCATTTCTACTAAGAATCTAAATATTTTTTCTTTTTCATAATCACTATATGGGATTTTAACTCCACTTTGTTTCTCCATTTTAGGATAAGTACCCATTAGTATTTTAGTAGTATCTTCAATAGATGGTTCTTCTACATCAACTCTTAAGAATCTTCTTAGGAAAGCTCTGTCTCTTAAGATGTATGCATCATACTCTTCAGTAGTAGTAGCACCTATCATTTTAATTTCACCTCTATCAAGGCCTGGCTTAAGCATATTAGCGAAATCTACATTTAAGTTAGAAGTATTTCTAGACACTAGTAAATGAACTTCATCTATAAATAAAATAATATTCTTTTTTTCTTTTAATTCATCCACTAATAGCTGAAGTTTATTATCACTAGCGCCATCTTTACTCTCGACTTGACCTAGTAGACTAGAAATATTAATCTTGATTAAATCATAGCCTTTAAGAGCATCAGGAACTTCACCCTTTTGCATCTTATATCCAATACCTTCAACTATAGCTGTTTTACCAATACCGGGTTTACCAACTAACAAAGCTGATTTATCTGGAGTTAAAAGAATTAATAAAGCCTCTTTAATCTCTTTATCTCTTCCAATCGCAGGATTAGTGATATAAGTTTTATTTTTTAAATTTTCTCCATATGTTTCTAGAATACTAAATTTTTTAGGTTCATCATTAAAATCTAGTATTTCAAAATCATTATTCATACTTTTCACCTAATAATATTTTATCATAAAAGATGCAAAAACATAATTATTATTATAGTAGTTTACAAAAGATAATAAAAATTATACAATAAAAATATAGGTGAGGGTTTTAAATGAATAAATATTGTATAAACTGTGGAAATAAAATAGATACTAATGCAGATGTTTGCTTAGGATGTGGAAAACTAATAAATCAAAACTCAAAAAAAGATGATAAATTAATTTGGTTACTTCTGTCTTTTTTATCTCCAGTAATAGCTATGATTCTATATTTAGTATTAAAAGATAAAAGAAGTGTAAGTGCTAGAATAATTATAATAGGAACACTATTAAAATTACTTTTATTAATAGTATTAATATTACTATTATTACTTCATTATTTACACGTAATGTAAAGTTTTAAATAAAATATTGAACTTTAAAAATAATTAATATACAATGAGAAAGGTGATAATAATATGGACTATAAAATACAATCAAATTCAGATTTAGACACAATAGAACTAGCGCAGAATATTGAAAGCGAAAGATTCGATAAAATGGTTATATGTTTATATGGAGATTTAGGAAGTGGAAAAACACTTTTTACTAAAGCATTTGCCAAATCAATGGGAATTGTTGATAATATAACATCTCCTACATTCAATATTATTAAAGAATATAATGGTGAAAATGATTCTAAACTATATCATATGGATGTATATAGATTGAATGAAGTAGAAGAAGATCTAGGAATAGAAGAATACTTTAAAAAGAAAGGCGTAACTATTATAGAATGGGCTGATCAAATAGAAGATATTCTTCCTAAGAAAAGACTAGATATAATATTTAAAATAATTGATGAAAATAAAAGAATTATTAAACTAGTGCCTCATGGAGAAGAGTACGAAGAACTAATTAATAGAGTATTATAAAAAGCAGTTAATTAAAATAACTGCTATTTTTATTGCTATATTCTCTAATTAATTCAGAATCCATGGCTCTTTTTTCTCCAAGAATCTTATTTCTAAATGATACTAAACCTTCCATATCACTAGCAAGCCTAGACATCTTTCTGTCAAGACCATCAACTAATTGACCAAATATTTCTGCTCTATCTTCATCTGGAAAACATATACCTAACTCATGAATAAAATTGGCATATATTCTAAAGTTGTCTTCTCCAAGGAATTTATATACTTTATTAGAATCAATAAAAGTTAAATCTTTAACAAGGAAAGTAGTGTTAGTAGCAAGAATAAATTTAAGTGGCATGTTAAGTATCTCATCAAGTAATATATATCCTTTATAATAAGCCATTATTAATGATTCGTGATTATTTACTAAATGATAAGCAAAGTATATTCTTACAAGTAACTTCTTATAAACCTTTCTAAGTATACTATCTACTTCCTTAGTACTTTTTTGAATTTGACAAGCTATAGTTCTACTCTTAAGAGGAAGACCTTTATCTGTTGATAATTTCTTTCTAAGAATAAGCGTTTCTAAAGAATTTAAAGGATATATAATGCTACAAAGTTCATTATCATAATCTTGTAAAACATTAACTACTTCCTTTTCAAAAGACTCATTAATAAT
This sequence comes from Caryophanales bacterium, assembly GCA_016292035.1. Lineage (GTDB taxonomy): Bacteria > Bacillota_I > Bacilli_A > RF39 > UBA660 > RUG727. Next base: position 94,236 of record JAEEZR010000014.1, on the reverse strand, counting down.
ATTTTCTTCTTTATCTATAAAAGGAACACCCATCATAAAATCAGAAGCCTCATTTAAACCACTTAGAAATGCACTATAAGTTTTAGGATTATTCTTAATCCAGGCAATATCCTTAATATTCTTTTTAACGTACATCTTTTTCACCCCTTTAAAAAACAAGAAGTATTATAGTATTTTAATTACATTTAGTCAATAAAAAAGGCTATTATCTTTCATTTATGGGCTAAATGTGGTAAAATACATGCGAAAAAGGTGATTTTATGAATACTTTATTTATAGATAGTCATGATGAATTAATAACAGTAGCTTTAAGAAAAGGCGAAAATATATATAAAGAAGAAAAAGAAAGCCACTATGAACATGGAGTATTTTTAATGAACATGATTAAAAATATTATTGAAAACAATGGTTTAACTGCAAAGGATATAAATAATATTGTTGCTGTTAATGGACCAGGTAGTTTTACAGGCCTTAGAATAGGACTTACTATTGCTAAAACAATGGCTTATTCACTAAATATACCAGTGTACTTAGTAGGAAGTTTAGAAAGCTATCTTGTAAGTGAAGGAACTAATGAAAATAAAATGTCAGTGATAGAAGATAATAAAGGATTCTATATTATGGTATTTGATAAAGATAATAATGAAATAATGAAAGAAACATATACTGAAAATATAGATAACTTTAACTATAAAAAAGTAAATAATCACTTAGATATAAATAAAGTTCTAGATTATGCTCTTAAGAAAGAAGCAACACCAGCTCATTTAGTAAGAGCCAACTACGTAAAGAAAATCGAGGTAGAAAAATGATAGAAAAGGACGTACTAGAATACTCAAAAACTAACTATGTATATAAGTTAAAATGATATATTATAGGAAATGTTTTAATAGAAAAAACTGAAGATTTAATTAATATAATATATTTATTAGTTAATGAAGAGTATAGAAGAACAGGAATAGCAACCAAATTACTAAAAGCCCTTATAAAAGATTATAAAGAAACAAAAGAAAAAATAATGTTAGAGGTAAGAAGTAAAAATACTCCCGCTATTAACTTATATGAAAAATTAGGATTTAAAACTATATTTACGAGAAAAAACTATTATAAAGATGATGATGCACTAATAATGGAGGTGATATTGTGAAAGATGTATACATATTAGCAATAGAATCTTCATGTGATGAAACAAGCGCAAGTATTATAAAAAATGGAAACACTGATATTTCTACAGTTATAAATACACAAATAGCTACTCATAAATTATATGGTGGAGTAGTACCTGAAGTTGCTAGTAGACTTCATTTAGAAAACATAACTTTAGTAATAGATGAATGTCTAAAGAAAGCAAATATGTCTATGGAAAATATAGATGCGGTAGCAGTAACATATGGACCAGGACTTTTAGGAAGCTTATTAGTTGGAGTAGAAGCAGCTAAAACACTAAGCTATATTTATAATAAGCCACTTATAAAAGTAAATCATATGATGGGACATATATGTGCTAATAACATAAATCAAAAACTAGAATATCCACTTGTATCACTTGTAGTAAGTGGAGGACACACTGATTTAATATATATGGAAAATGAAAGTGCATTTACTTATTTAGGTTCTACACTAGATGATGCGATAGGTGAGTGCTTTGATAAAGTGGCAAGAATACTTTCTATGCCATATCCTGGTGGACCCAATGTAGAGAAATTGGCTCTTGAAGGAAAAAGCACATATCCTATGCCAGATTTACTAAAAGATGATAATTACTCATTTAGCTTTAGTGGTATAAAATCACATGTTAACAACTTAGTTCATAATGCTAATCAAAGAGGCGAAGAAATAAACAAAGCAGACCTTGCTTGTTCATTTCAAAATGCAGTAACAAATGCTCTAGTAGGAAAAACTAAAAAAGCTATAGAGAAATATAAAGTTAAAAATTTTGCAATGTGTGGTGGAGTAGCAGCTAACTCTTTTATTAGAAATAATCTAAAAGAAATGTGTGATAGTTTAGATGTAAAAATGTATGTACCAGAAAAGAAGTACTGCACAGATAATGCAGCAATGATAGGTGCAGCTGCATACATTCTATACAAAAACAATAAATTCACTGACTTATCACTAAACGCTAAACCAAATATTCAAATAGATTTTAATGATTTTAAATAAAAGCGAAATTATTTTTCGCTTTTTAAATGACTTAAATAGTTACTTATCGTTTTCCCAGCAATGGGTTAAGCATAAATAAAAGAACTCATCTAACTAGTGTTAGGTGAGCTCACCAACAATGGTAGCCATCCGACTCGAAGCATCAGATGTTCCACTTTTTTATTATATGAAGCTTATCGCTTGCATATTCATTATAGCAAACTTCTATAAAGTTATCAACAGCAAGTTGACCCGTGGGTTATGGTATTATGAAACTAGAAAACTAGTCTTTTTTTTATTTTGTTTCATATACTTTATTGGTGAAAATATGAACACTTATAAAGGACTAACAGATGAGGAAGTAATAATATCTAGAAATAAAAATGGATCTAACAAAATAAGTGAATATAAAAGAAATAACCTTTTTAATTTCATAATAGAGTCACTAAATGATCCGATAATAAAAATATTATTAATAGCTTTAGGAATAAAAATAATATTCTTTTTAAAAGATAGCGATATATATGAAACAGTAGGAATAATAGTAGCAATAATACTAGCTACACTAATAAGTTCAATGAGTGAATATGCTTCAGAAAAAGCATTTGAAAAGCTTTCTAACGATACTATATCAAATGCTAAAGTAATAAGAAACGGTGTAGTAAAAACCGTTGATGTAGAGCAATTAGTAGTAGACGATTTACTTTTTCTAGAAAGTGGTGATAAAGTAGGAGCAGACTGCATCGTCATAAGTAAAACTATTTCAGTAGATGAAAGCGCAATAACAGGTGAAAGTAAAGAAAAATATAAAAATATAAATGATGAAATATACATGGGAAGTACAGTTATATCAGGAAGATGTATAGCAAAAGTAATAAAGGTAGGAGATAACACTTACTATGGAAAAATAGCAAAAGATATTAAAGAAAAAGCTCCAATAAGTCCATTAAAAGAAAAATTAAAAGTGTTAGCCTCGTTTATAAGCAAAGTAGGATATATATGTGCCCTGCTCGTAATGTCCTCTTACTTAATAAGTACAATATTAATAAAAGGAATAACATCTTTTGAAGAATTAGTGCCGCATATATTATATTCTCTTACACTTGCAATTACAGTTGTAGTTGTAGCTGTTCCAGAAGGATTACCAATGATGATTACGCTAGTTTTATCATCAAATATGAAAAAACTCATAAAAAATAATGTATTAGTAAGAAAACTAGTCGGCATAGAAAGTGCGGGATCTTTAAATATATTATTTACTGATAAAACAGGAACTCTAACAAATGGAAAACTAACAATGACAGACTTTGTTTTACATAATAATGTAAGATTTAATAAATTTAAAGACATAAATAATAAATTAAAAGAACTAATCTACATATCACTCGTATATAATAATGAATCTATAATAATGGATAAAGTAATGCTTGGTAATACAACAGATCAAGCAATAATAAAGTTTGTAAACTCTTCAAACAAAGATAAATATGAAGTACTAAATAGAACTTTATTTGATAGTAAAAATAAATATTCATCAGTAACAATAAATTATAATAATAAAACAACTTTTTATAAAGGAGCATATGAATTAATAATAGATAAGTGTTCTTTCTATTATGATACTAATGCTAAAAGAAAAGTATTAGATAAAAGTATTATGGCATTAGCTAATGAATACACAAAGAAAGGATATAGAACACTAGCCTGCGCAGTAGGAAATGAAGAATTTAGTAATTTGACATTTCTAGGACTAGTATTAATCAAAGATGAAGTAAGAAAAGAAATTAAAGAAGCGGTAAGCTTAGTGACAGATGCAGGAGTACAAACCGTAATGATAACGGGAGATAATGAACTAACAGCCACTTCAGTGGCAAAAGAAATTGGCCTAATAACAAACGATAAAGATCTAGTATTAACTCATAGTGATATAGAGAAAAAAAGTGATGAAGAAATAAAAAGATTATTGCCTAGTATAAAAGTAATAGCTCGTTCATTACCAGAAGATAAGAAAAGATTAGTAAGCATTTCACAAAGCCTAGGTCTTGTAACAGGAATGACTGGAGATGGAGTAAATGATGCTCCTGCTTTAAAAAGAGCAGACGTTGGATTTGCAATGGGAAGTGCTTCAGAAGTAGCTAAAGAAGTAAGTGATATAATTGTGCTTGATGATAACTATATGTCTATAGCAAAAACTATACTATTTGGAAGAACAATATTTAAAAGCATAAGAAAATTTATAATATTTCAACTAAGTACAAATATGGTAGCCATGATGCTATCAGTAATAGCACCACTTCTTGGTATAACTTCACCAGTAACACTAGTGCAAATGCTTTGGATAAACATGATAATGGATACATTAGCAGGTGTTGCCTACTCTTTTGAACCTCCACTAATTGAATATATGAAAGAAAAACCTAAAAAAAGAGAAGAAAACATAATGAATAAATACATGATAAATGAAATAATAGTAACAGGATTATTCATGGGACTATTTTGCTTATTATTCTTAAAAAGTGATTTTCTTCAAAGCTTTTATAGAATAGATAAAACAAATAAATATATAATGACAGCATTCTTTAGTATATTTATATTTATGAGTGTGTTTAATGCATTTAATGCTAGAACACATAGATTAAACATATTTGCAAATCTTCATAAAAATAAAGCTTTTTTATCAGTAGTGGCAATAATAGTGATAGTTCAGTTGATAATGATATACTATGGAGGAACTATTTTTAGAACAACGGGATTAACTATAAAAGAATTAAACATAACACTGTTTCTTTCATCATTAGTTATACCATTTGATTTCTTAAGAAAGCTAATACTTAAAAAACTAAAAAAGCCTCTAGGTGTTTAAAGACTCTTATCATAAAGAGTTTTTATTTTACAAAAATTGTGGTAATATAAAAATGTAATAAGGAAGGAATTAATTATGAAGAAGTTTATAAAAAAACATATACCGCTAATAGTAATATTTGTATTTATACTATTATTTATACTATTAGCTATTTTATCAAAAGATGACTCATTTAAAATAGAAAGTGAAGAAATAAAAACTTGGTATGAAGATACTAAAAAAGATGAGTATGTAGTATCTGTATTAGCGCAAACTACATGTTCACATTGCCATAATCTAAAACCAATCATAGAAGAAGTTCAAAATGAAAATGGCTTTAAATTACATTGGATTGATATAGATACATTATCAGAGATTGATAGAAATGCAGTAACAAATATATATAAATTAGAAAACTTTGAAGGAACACCACATACTTTTATAACAAAAAATGGTACTTTACTAAAAGAAAAATCAGGAGAAATGACAAAAACAAAACTAATAAGTTTCTTAAAGGCAGTTGGTGTTATTGAAAACTAGTAAAAGAAAAATAAAAAAAGAATATAAAATAGTTTTTATATTAATATTATTATTAATACTATTTTTATTTATTAGAAATATAACTAAAGATTACTCAATTAGCTATAAATTAAATGGTTATAATATAACTGAAATAGTAAAAGATAAAACAATAAATATAATAGTAGAAAAAGATAATATAGAATATAAATATCTATTATTTAGTAAAAGAAAAGCAAAAAGAAAAATAGTAGATAAAATAAAAGAAGAACAAATAGAAGGATACACTTGTCTAACTCCATTAATTGATAAAATAAAAACATATACTGTATGTTATAAAGACAATGAGTTTATAACAAAAGAACTAGCAAGTGGCTCTTTAAAAGTGTCATCTTCAAATAAAGATTTAGAATACTATGGACTTAATGATAATGAATATTTATTAGTATGGAAATATGATGGTTTTTACTACTATAATGGAATAAATGAAGAAGAAATAAAACTATTTGATAAAAATAGATATAATAATGATTTAATGATAGAAATAGATAAATATTTATTATTTCCAAAATATGATGAAGAATATACTTTTAATAGCTTTGTATTACTAGACATAACAACTAAAAAAACATATGAAATAGATTCAAATAATACTATAAGTATAGATTCATACTATGCAGGAACATATAAAGATAATATATATTTATTTGATAATAAAAGTGAAAACTTATATAAAATTAACTATAGAAAGAAAAATATAAGCCTTGTAGGAAGTAACATAAAAGGATATGAAAAAGTAGTAAATAATAAAGTAGTTGATGCTTCTTTAAAAGAATATAAAACAGAGAAAATAACATTCTTTAGCAAAGAAGAATCACCAATAATAGTAGATAATAATATCATTTCATATAACTACTTTAAGATTAAATATGCCGCTAAGGCTAAGAAAGTATATAATAAGGGCTTTGATATATATTACATAAATGAAGACAATATATATAAATACTCTTTAGAAAACACAAAGAATATACTTCACTACTTTGAACTTAATTTTAATACTAATAATAATGTATTTATATATCAAAAATAAATAAAAACCATATAATACTTTAGGTGATGACTATGTATAACCTAAGGTTAATAAAAAATGGAAAATATTACACTGACTATAAAGTAGAAAAAGGAGATACTTTATATAAAATAAGTAAATTATTTAATGTAAACCCTAAACTAATTGCTTATATAAACGGTATGGAAATGGATGACTATTTATATGAAGGAGACACTATTAAAGTACCAAACAAAGGAGTAGAGTATTATATAACAAAAGAAAATGATACTCTAAATAGCTTAGAGAAAGTATTTAATAGTGATATAAGTAAAATAATAGATCAAAATAAAGAAATATATTTACTTCCACAGCAAATGATTTTTAAAAAGGAATAATCTTTATTATTCCTTTTTAAATGGCAAAAGCCTTGTATTTTAATTAAATTCTTTTTATAATATAATAAGAAGAATAGGAGAGGTAAAGATGATAGTAAAAAAGCCATATGCATTTTTAATCAAACACTTTAAAGCTATACATTTAATGCTTGCTATAGCCATGCTTTACCTTTTATATAAGACAAACGGTTTATATACTTTTTTTAATGGATATGTTAAAAATGGTTTCTATGAATATAATGAACAACTAGCTACAACATATATTAATTTCTATGTATTTGTAGTTATTATAGTATTACTACTATTAACATCGTTTATATATTTATTAATGAGATGGAAAAAGAAAAGTAGATTACTTTATATAACTATTAGTATATTCTATTTTGCCCTATTTATAGGATTCTTAGCTAACTTTAGTATACTAGATAATCTAGCTACAAAAGTACATGAAATAAGAACTATAAAAGCATTTAGAGATATATCTTTAATGATGTATGCTCCTCAATTTATATTTATCACATTAATAACTATAAGAGCTATAGGCTTTGATATAAAGAAATTTGACTTCAAAAAAGATCTAGCAGAACTAGATATAGCAGAAGAAGATCAAGAAGAAATAGAAGTAACATTCGGACAGAATAACTATAAAGTACTTAGATTCTTAAGAAGAGCTAAAAGAGAATTTAAATACTATGTGCTAGAAAATAAAGTATTCCTAACAATGATGATAGGAATAGTAGTATTAATAACAGGATTTAGTGTTTTCCTTAATGTAGCAGTATATAAAAAGACATATAATGAAAGTGACATGTTCCAAGTGGATGGAATATACTTTAACGTACAAAATTCAATAGTAACAGATACAGATTTAAAAGGTAATACAATTAACAAAGATAAAAAATATATGGTAGTATATTTAAATATAAACAATAAGACTAAAGCTAGAAATAGTCTAGATACAAGAAATCTAAGACTAATGGTAGATGGTAAGAATTACTATCCAACATACAGCTTATCAGAGTATTTTAAAGACTTAGGAGAAACTTATTATAAAAATACACTATATCCATCAGAAGAATATACATATTTGTTATTATATGAGATACCTAAAAAGACAGATCACACAAAAGCAATATTTAGAATGATGGACTCAGTAAATCTAATAAATGGAGAATTAAAAGCAAAATATAAAGATACTAAACTAAGTCCTACAGAGTATATTAAAGATGATAACTATGAACAGTATGATATATTAGATGTAGTAGACTTTGCAGATTCTACACTTCTAAATAGTGAAATAACAATAAATAGTTATGAAATAGGAAATGAATTTACTGAAAAGTACCAATACTGTTATGGAAAAGATTGCTATGCTAGAAAAAAAATAATAGCACCTAACATAATGGGAAGTGGTTCTTCTACTGTATTAAAAATAAATGCAACACTTAAAATAGATAATAATTTATATTTAAATAAATATATAAAGACATTAACTGATTTTATAAAACACTTTGCTAGTGTAAGTATAGTAAATGGTAAAGAAGAGAAAACAATTAAAGCAAACATAATAGAATCAGAACACATAGCAAAAGAAAATGCTTACATAGAATTAGATAAGTCTATTATAGAAGCACAATCAGCATTTCTAAATATAACTGTAAGAAATAAAAAATATAAAATAAAACTAAAATAAAAACACTAAGAATTCTTAGTGTTTTTTAATTTAAGTTCATTCTCTAGTTCATCAATATTAGTAATTGAAACATGTAGATCTTGATCGTCACTAATGGCATATCTCTCAAAATAGTTATCTTTATCTATAAGAGTGTATCCCTTAGATATAGAATTAATAAGAAACTCTCTAATGATAAAGCTATCCTGAATTGACTTAGCCTTAATGATTTCAGCATAATAGTTAGTTTCCCATTTTGCTCTTGGCCAATCACTAACCCATTTAAATTTGTCTAAAATAGACTGTATATAATTTCTTGTTTCTAAATCAGCGTCAGCCACAACATAAAGATTAATCAAAAGCCCATAATCAATATAATGCCTAGCATCATATGATTGCAATATAGCATCTAATACCACACATCTAACTTCATCTACATTAGATAACTCTTCAATAGCGTCTCTGATCTTGCCTATAGCCTCTTCATTAAGGCCCCATTCCTCAGATATTTCTAGATTAGTTTTAACATATTTCATCAAAGCCACCTCTGTTAAAACCTATTATAACATAATAAGAAAAAATAGAAAGAAAAAAACGAGCTAATAGCTCGTTTATTTTTTATTGGAGGACCCGGCCGGAGTCGAACCGGCGCTCGCGGAGTTGCAGTCCGATGCCTTAGCCTCTTGGCTACGGATCCACATCAGTTATAATTATAACAAATAATATTCGAGTTGTATAGTAATTATTAAAAAAAAGTAAACAACTTATTATAAGTTGTTTACTGCTTCTTTATAAGAATTAATTTTATCCTTTAATACTTCATTTTCATCTTTAAGAGAGTTATTAATATTTTCTAGCTCAATAACTCTGCTTTCTAACTCTTCAATAGCGTCCTCATTATTTTGTCTTTCATTATAATGATTACTAAGATCACGATAATAATCATTCGTGTTTTTACTCATTTTATCTATATTTGATTTTGATGACTTAATAACTACATTATATGTATATAATTTAGTGTAGTTATAAATGGTATGTTTCTTTAATCCTTCAATAGCAATATCAAATACATCTTTAGAAAAAATAGCATTTGTATCAAAATCTACTAGTTTATAATTTCCTCTTGTAAAAGTATCAACATCAACATCCATTAGTCTATTAAAATATTTGATTTCTACTATAACCTTATCTTTTAAATTTTCATCTACTACATATTCTTCTTTATTATATGCATTATCAGAAATTATTATATTATCACTTGATGAATATTCGTATGTCTTAGTATATACGTCCATATTATTGCTAGGTATATCATTAATAAACTTAGTTTTACTTACGTCTATAGCAGATAGTCCAAATCCACATCCTACAATTATAAGACCTATAATACCAGTAGCAAATACACTCTTAAGATTAATTTCATAATCAGAAATACCACTATAAAGAATTCTAATAAATAATCCACATAAAATAATAAGACCAATTATACTAACTATGAATCCAAAATAGAATACTCCATGTATTATTAAATATAGCATAATGAAGAAAGCAACTGATAAACCTACTAAAAAGAATATAGCAGGAATAAATAATGTTAGTAAGAATACTTTAAAGAAGAATATAACGATTCCTTTAATAGTCTTAAATAATGCACCTGAAGTGCTACTATCTTTAGTTTCTCTTACAACACTTTCTTTTTTTACTTCATTATTAGTAGTAGCTTCTTCATTTACCTCTTCCACTTTTTTATCTTCCTTTTCATATTTATCAAGGAATTGACTCTTATATATATACAAGTAAGTAAATATAAATAAAGCAACATAAGCAAGATTAATAATGCACTCCCAAAGTCTACCGAAGAAATTTCCAACAGTAGGAATAGTGGCAATTAAGTCAGCACCATCATACGCTATCATTTCAAATGGTATCCTACAAAACAATAGTACAATGAATATAATGAATAATTCAAATAATACCTTAGCAAGTTGTTTACCATTCATACTCTTAAACATATTATACGAATTATCTATGATATGTGTAATATCATCCATCATAGAATCAAAGTAGTTTTTCTTTTTATTATTTACTTCTTTAAAATCTACTTCATCATTTGTTAAATCATCAAGAGTAACATTAAATATCTTACACATGGTAAGAAGCTTATCCATTTCTGGATATGTAGTACCAAGTTCCCACTTAGATACTGATTGTCTAGAGACATCTAGTTTATCTGCTAGATCTTCTTGAGAAAGACCATTTTCTTTTCTCAATTTTGTTAGTTTTTCACTAAACTTCATTTTCCAACACCTCGCAAAAATTATATTATGAAACCCGGTTGCATAACACCAACTTTGAGTTGTAATTTGTCAATTTTGAGTTGCATTTTACTAATTTCACCTATATTTTAACATATTATTTAAAAAAATGTTATTTAATGATAAAATAATACATATATTAATAAGGAGGATATATGCTAGAATTAAAAAATATTAGAAAAAGTTACAAAACAGGTAGTTTTATCCAACATGCATTAAAGGGAATAAATCTTTCTTTTGGATCAAAAGAATTTGTATCAATTCTTGGAGTAAGTGGTAGTGGTAAAACAACACTTTTAAATATAATAGGTGGACTTGATAGATATGACAGTGGTGATTTAATCATAAATGGTAAAAGTACCAAAAAGTTTAATGATCAACTTTGGGATGCATATAGAAATAACTGTATTGGATTTATATTCCAAAGTTATAATTTAATAAATCATTTAACTATTCTTCAAAACGTTGAAATAAGTTTAACACTAAGTGGAGTAGGTGAAAGAGCAAGAAAGAAAAGAGCATTAGAAGCTTTAAAAAGAGTAGGACTTCTTGAACACTCTCATAAGAAGCCAAATGAATTATCTGGTGGTCAAATGCAAAGAGTTGCAATAGCAAGAGCCCTAGTAAATGATCCACAAGTAATACTTGCAGATGAACCAACCGGAGCACTAGATACAAAAACAAGTAAACAAATAATGGATTTAATAAAAGAAATATCAAAAGAAAAATTAGTAATAATGGTAACTCATAATCCAGAACTTGCTAAAGAATACTCTAGCCGTATAATTGAACTTAAAGATGGAGAAGTTGTTAAAGATAGTAAACCAAAAGAAGAAGAAAAATTAGATGACAACATTAAAATAAAGAAAACTAAAATGGGATTTTTAGCAGCCCTAAGTTTAAGCTTTAATAACATTAAAACTAAAAAAGGAAGAACGCTTTTAACTTCATTTGCTTCTTCAATTGGTGTAATAGGAATATGCTTAATACTATCTTTAAGCAATGGAATGGATAAACAAATAGATAAATATGAAGAAGACTCACTAGCAAACTTCCCACTTATGGTATCAGCTTCAACTATAAGTCTTAGCGAAGAACAAATAAAAAGTTTTAACAGTAAAATGAATAGCTATGAAGAATTCTCAGGTAGTAAAATGGTATATCCATTTGATTTATCAGAATTTAATCTAATGCATACAAATAATTTAACAGACGAATATATTGATTATGTAAAGAAAATAGATTCATCTCTTATTAATGGAATATCATTTGCAAGACTAACAAATTTTAACATGCTAATTAAAAATGGTGATGGAGTAAAATACACAGACTTATCTTCTCTTCAAATGCATAGTCTTCCTCTTACATTTGATAAAGAATCATTTACCAAAAGAGCTTATAATGTTATTGGAGGAAAAGAAGCAACAGAATATAATGAACTAATGCTTCTAGTAGATAATAAAAATAGAATATCTAAAAATGTGCTTATGCTTCTTGGAATAGAAAAAGATGAAGTACCATTTAATGAAATAATAGGAAAAGAAATAAAAATAGTTTTAAATAATGAATATTATAATAATTATAATGGAATGTATTTCCCATCTAAACCTTCTGATGAACTATATAATAATAAGAATAATATTACATTAAAAATAGTAGGCATTATCAGAAATAAAGAAGAAGGCAATCTAGGTGAAGTAGCGCTTGCATTTGCTTCTAACGAAAATATGCAAGCATCAAATTCTTCTAGAATAATGGCTACAGGAGCAATATTATATAATGAATCACTAGTAGAAAAAGTAATAGAAATAAACTCTAAAAGTAATATAGTATCTGCTCAAAAAAATACAAATAGAAATATATTAACAGGTTTAGACCTATCAGAAAGTGATAAAACTTATTTTCTATCAATGCTAGGTGGAAGTGATAATCCTTATGTAATTAATATTTACTCTAAAGACTTTGATAGTAAAAATAAGGTAGAAGAATACTTAGATAAATATAATGAAGGAAAAGAAGAAAACGAAAGAATAATATATAATGATTTAGCTTCTACTATAACTAGTTTAAGTGAAAATATAATGGATGCTGTAACATATGTACTAATAGCATTCTCAGCAGTAAGCTTAGTAGTAAGCTCTATAATGATAGGCATTATTACATATACAAGTGTACTTGAAAGAACAAAAGAAATAGGTGTTTTAAGAGCACTAGGAGCTAGAAAAAAAGATATATCTAGAGTATTTAATGCAGAAGTATTTATAATAGGATTAACAAGTGGACTACTTGGAATAATAATTTCAAGAATTCTAATAATATTTATAAACATGCTATTATTTAAACTAGTAGAAATAAAAAATGTAGCTGTACTAAACCCACTTCATGCATTAGTACTAATTATAGTTAGTCTATCTTTAACATTAATAGGTGGCGCTATACCTTCTAAGATTGCTTCTAGAAAAGATCCAGTAGTAGCTCTTAGAACAGAGTAGAAATGAGGTAATATGAAATTATTTATATACTTAGCCCTATTCTTTATATTTTCATTCTTTGGATGGATAATGGAAGAGTTGCACACTCTTCCACTTTATAAAAAGTTTGTTAACCGTGGTTTTTTAATAGGGCCTATTCTTCCAATATATGGAACAGGAGGAATATTAATAACACTTCTTCTAACAAAGTATAAAGAAGACCCAATAGTACTATTTTGTATGGCAGTAGTAATATGTAGTGTACTAGAGTATCTAACAAGTTTTATAATGGAAAAACTATTTAAAACACGATGGTGGGATTACTCTAATAAACTATTTAATGTAAATGGAAGAGTATGCTTAAGCAACATGATAGCATTTGGTTTTATTGGAATATTATTTATATATTACATAAATCCCGCAATAATAGGAGTATTATATAAGATAAATCCTTTAGTACTTAAAGTAGTATTATCAATATTACTTATATGTTTTTTAGCAGATTTAACTATAAGTACAATAATTATTTATGGTTTTAAAGGAGCTGGACTAGAGCTTTTAAAAGATTCAACTGAAGAATTAAATAAAAAAGTAAAAGAAGTACTAGAAAATAAAGGTATACTAACAAGAAGAATAGTAAGAGCTTTCCCTGAATTTAAGCCAAGCTCTAAGGCAAAAAATAAGCGAAAAAAAGAAAGCTAATAAATTGATAAAAAACACTTAATATGTTATTATATATATAAGAGTAAAGGGGCTTAACTATGAATGAACTTTATGATTACTTTAAAATAAATGTTCAAAAAGCTAAGGCAAAAGATGAACACATCTTTAAAGGTGATAAGTATAGAATCACCGTTCTTTCTGATGTCTTAATAAGACTCGAGTATAATGAAGAAGGTATATTTAATGACTACCCAACTTTATTTGCTATCAATAGAAACTTTAAAGTTTCACCAATATACACAGTAAAAGAAGATAAAAAATTCTTAAATATATCAAACGATTACTTCGTTTTAGAATATGTAAAAGGAAAACCGTTTGAATCTTCTAAATTAACACCTGACTCTAATTTAAGGGTAAGTGTTAAAGACACAGATAAAATATGGTTCTTTAATAATCCAGAAGTTAGAAACTTTAAAGGGGCTCCTGAAAGATTTGATGATTCTAAGAATCATAATCTATCAAAAGGACTATATAATACTGATGGATTTGCTAGTTTTGATGACTCACTAAGGCCAGTATTTGTTAGTGATGGAACAGTAAAAAAGAATCCATCTAATGGTATAGATGTATATTTATTTGTATATAAAGATAATTTTCAAAAAGCACTAAATAGTTATTTTGAATTAACTGGATATCCAGCTTTACCACCTAGATTTGCATTTGGAGTATGCTGGAATAAAAATGAAGATTATAACTCAGAAGATATAGATAATATAATAAGTAATTTTAAAAAAGAACAAATGCCAATAAGCTCTATATTATTAGGTGACAAATATAGACAAGTTGATCAAAATAATAAAATAATATCAAACTTTGAAATAAGTAAGGAAAAGTTTCCTAATATAACTAATTCAATTAATTACTATCACAGTAAAGATGTATTCTTCGGATTAGAGCTAAAACCAACACTGGGAGTGTTGCCAGCTGACTTTAATTATAACGAATTCAAACAAATGCTAAATTTAACTAAAGATGGACAAATACCACTTAATATATACAACACAAAAGTATTATCATTGTTTATAAATATTCTAAATCATTTAAATGATTTAGGAATAGACTATTTCTGGCTAGATGATATATTTGATGATAAAACACTAGAATTTATGTTTATGCACTATATATATACAAACTCTCTAAAAAGTGAAAAAAGAAGAGGATATATATTATCTAGAAACCCTAATATAGCTGCCCATAGATATCCAGTAAGTTATAGTGGTAAAACAATAGTGTCTTGGGATACATTAAAATACTTACCATTTTATAACTTAACATCATCAAACATTGGACTATCTTACTGGTCACATGATATAGGTGGATATAAAGAAGGAACTGAAGATACAGAATTATATACAAGATATGTACAACTAGGAACATATAGTCCTATATTTAGATTTGCTTCTAAAGAAGGAAAGTTTTATAAACGTGAACCATGGCAATGGGATATTAAAACTAAAAGTATTGTAAGAGACTATATAAGACTAAGAAGTAAACTTATTCCATACATATATAGTGGAGCTTATAGATATACTAATGAAGGAAAGCCTCTAATAAGACCAGTATATCACGCTTATAAAGAAATATATGATGAACCCCTTTATATAAGTGAATACTATTTTGGAGATGAACTTCTAGTATGCCCAATTACTGAATCCAAAGATAGCATAATGAACAGGGTAGTAAAAAGAGTATTTATTCCAGAAGGAACATGGTATGACTTTAAAACAGGAAAGAAATTCCCAGGTGGAAAGAGATATGTTACATTCTACAAAGATGAAGACTATCCAGTATATGCTAAAAGTGGAGCAATTATTCCATTAGCAGTATTAGATGATACTAACCTAAACAGTACAAAACCACCAAAGAAACTTGAAATACAAGTATTCCCAGGAGAATCTAATACATTCAATTTATATGAAGATGATGGTGTAACTAATCTATATAAAGAAGGATACTATATAGTAACAAATATAGATTATAACTATATGCCTAATAACTATACCCTAATAATAAGGCCAGTTGAAGGAAAAACAAGTATAATTCCTGAATATAGAGATTATAAAATTAAATTTAGAAACACACGTCTTGCCGAAAGCGTTAAAGTAAATGTTGGAAGTATGAGTGTTGAACACAGTGTTTATGTAGATGGAAATGACTTCTATATAGAAGTAGAAAATGTACCGACAAGTCAACAGTTAACTATTAACTGTGGTGGTAAAGCCATTGAAATAGATGCAGTTAGATTAATTAATGAAGAAATAGAAGAAATACTAAATGATATATCACTTCCTACTGATTTAAAAGAAAAAGTATCACAATGTTTATTTAGTGATAAACCAGTAAGAAGAAAACGTATAGAAATAAGAAAACTAAGAACAAGCGGATTAAAGAGAATATTTATAAGAATGTTCCTAAAATTACTTGAATATATTAACGAAATTTAATATAATCATTTTGTAAGTTTCGTTGACAAAAAGAGTAGTAGTAACTTATTTTTATAAAGAGAGTTAACGCTTGGTGTAAGTTAATTAAAAATAATTATGAACTTGCTTTTATGAGAAACATTCGTGTAGTTACGTTATAGACTATAAAGATGCATAATTAACTTTATGAATTAAGGTGGTACCGCTACTAAAGTAGTCCTTAAATCATAAAGTTTTTATTTTTAAGGAGGAAATATGAACTATTATTTAGAAATGGCATTATACTTTCTAGGTGCTTATATATTATCTTTTATAGTATATGCTTTTATATTAAATAAGAAAAAGCATAAAAAAGAATTAACAGAAAGAATGTATATCATAGAAAAATTTAAACTGAAAAAAAGTAAAGAATTAGATAAGAAATTAAAATGGATACTTAACTTTGTAAATCCACTCATAATATCAGTGGCATTTATAATAATTATAAACATTAAATCATTCATGCTTGGAGTAATGATTGGATTTGTAATAATGATATTCCTCATATATGCAATATATGAAATAATAGGTAGAATACTTAAAAAAGGAGAAGATAAAAATGTATAACTTTAACGAAATAGAAAAGAAATGGCAAGATTATTGGGAAGAAAATAAAACATTTAAAACAGATGAATGGGACTTTAGTAAACCTAAATACTATGCTCTTGATATGTTTCCATATCCTAGCGGAGTAGGACTTCATGCTGGTCACCCAGAAGGATACACAGCAACAGATGTTGTTTGTAGAATGAAAAGAATGATGGGGTATAATGTACTTCACCCAATGGGATATGATAGCTTTGGACTTCCAGCAGAGCAATACGCTATTCAAACAGGGAATCATCCAGCTATATTTACTAATGAAAATATAAAAACATTTAGAACACAGCTAAAGAGTCTAGGTTTTTCATATGACTGGGATAGAGAAATATCAACTTCTGATCCATCATACTATAAATGGACACAGTGGATATTTAAAAGATTATATGAAGACGGATATGCTAAATACATTGATATGCCGGTTAACTGGTGTGAAGAACTTGGAACAGTTCTATCAAATGATGAAGTAATAGATGGTAAAAGTGAACGTGGTGGATACCCAGTAATAAGAAAGAATATGAAACAATGGGTAATAGATATACCAAGATTCGCAGAAAGTTTACTAGATGGATTAAACGAACTAGATTGGCCAGAATCAACAAAAGAAATACAAAGAAACTGGATAGGTAAATCAACAGGTGTAGAAGTAAAATTTGATATAGTAGGTGGAGGAAGCTTTAAGATTTATACAACATGTATCGAAACAATTTATGGAATAACTTTCATGGTACTAGCGCCTGAAAATCCTCTTGTAGAAGAATTAAAGAACAGAATAGAAAACTATGATGAAGTAAAAAAATATGTAGAAGAAGCATCTAAAAAGTCTGATCTAGATAGAACAGAACTTAATAAAGATAAAAATGGTATAGAACTTAAAGGAATAAAAGCAATTAACCCAGTTAATAACAAAGAAGTACCTATATTCCTTGGTGACTTCGTACTAGCTAGTTACGGAACAGGCGCTGTAATGGCAGTTCCTACACATGACCAAAGAGATTTTGAGTTTGCAGAGAAATACAACATTCCTATGATAGAAGTAATCGAAGGCGGAGACACTAGTAAATGTGCTTTCGAAAAACAAGACTACTTAGGAAAAGGATGCAAACTTGTTAACTCTGAAGAATTTACAGGATTAACTGTAGAAGAAGCTAAAAAAGCAATAACAGAAAAATTAGTAAAACTAGGAGTAGGAGAAGAAAAAACAAACTATAGATTAAGAGAATGGATATTTGCTCGTCAAAGATATTGGGGAGAACCAGTACCTATTATTCACCTAGAAAATGGAGAAAGCATTGCTCTTTCTGATGAAGAACTTCCACTTGTGCTTCCAGAACTTAAAGACTACAAGTCAAAAGGTGGAAAAGCACCTCTAGAAAACGATGAAGAATGGGTAAACGTAACAGTAAATGGTATAAAAGGAAAAAGAGAAACATCAACAATGCCAGGTAGTGCAGGATCCTCTTGGTACTTCTTAAGATATATTGATCCACATAATGATAAGGAATTTGCAGACAGAAAATTACTTGACCACTGGATGCCAGTAGACCTTTATGTTGGAGGCCCAGAGCACGCAGTAGGCCACTTATTATACTCAAGAATGTGGAACCAATACCTTTACTATAAAGATTTAGTAAGCACAAAAGAGCCATTTAAAAAACTAGTACATCAAGGAATGATACTTGGATCGAATGGTATTAAAATGGGTAAACGTTTTCCAGAATTTGTAGTAAACCCTAGTGACATAGTAAAAGAATATGGTGCTGATACATTAAGACTTTATGAAATGTTCATGGGGCCTCTTGAAGCAGATAAACCATGGAATAATGATGGAGTAGTAGGCGCTAAAAAATTCCTAGACAGAGTATACCGCCTATTCATGGAAGAAGATAAAATAAAAGACACAGAAAACAAAAATCTTGATAAAGTATATAATCAAACAGTTAAAAAAGTAACTGAAGACTATGAATCATTAAATATCAACACTGCTATTTCACAAATGATGATATTTATGAACAGTGTATCTAAAGAAGAAACTCTTCCAAAAGAATATGCAGAAGGATTTATAAAACTATTAAATCCACTTTGCCCTCATATAACTGAAGAAATATGGAAAGAAAAATTTGGTCACAACAATACAATAGCTTATGAAAAATGGCCAACATATGATTCTTCTAAATTAGTAGATGATGAAGTAACTATCGGTATTCAAATAAATGGTAAATTAAGAGGTACAATATCTGCTCCTAAAGATATGGATAAGGATGAGTTATTAAAAACAGCAAAACAAAATGAAAATGTATCTAAATACTTAGAAGGAGTAGAAATAGTAAAAGAAATAGTTATCCCAGGAAAAATAGTAAATATAGTAGTAAGGTAGGTAAAAATATGTATGATGTAGTTATAATTGGAGCAGGTCCAGCAGGACTATTCGCTGCTTATGAACTTTTAGAAAAGAATAAAAAAATTAAAATAGCCCTTTTAGATAAAGGCGCTAAAGCTGAAAACAGAGTATGTCCAATGAATAAAATGGGTATTGCCTGTCAAAACTGTAATCCATGCGGAATACTTTCAGGATATGGAGGAGCAGGAACGTTTTCAGACGGAAAACTAAACTTCATCCCTAAACTAGGTAAATCTGATCTATATAAATATATGGGAAGAAGTGAAGCAGAAAAACTAATAGATGATACAGAAATAATATTTAATAAATTTGGTATGGATAGCAAAGTATATCCAACTAACATGGACGAAGCTAAAGAAGTTCAATCACGTGTTGCTAAAACAGGTGCTAGCTTACTTATAATAAAACAAAAACATCTAGGAAGTGATCATCTTCCAAAATATATAGAAGACTTTACTAACTATTTAGAAAAAATGGGAGTAGATATATTTGAAAGATGTGATGTTTTAGATATAGTAAAAGAAAAGAAAAACTATAATGTAGTATATAAAAAAGGATCTAAAGAAGAGACTATAACAGGTAAATATATCGTAGTAGCTCCAGGAAGAACAGGTGCTAAATGGGTACAAGAACTAGCAGACAAATATAATATTGAATACACTTCTCAGTCTATTGAAATAGGTGTAAGAGTAGAAGTAAGAAAAGAAATATTAGAAGAATTAACAAACGTAATATATGACCCAACTATATTTATAAAAACAGACACATATGCAGATGAAATAAGAACATTCTGCACTAATCCTGGAGGATTTGTAACAAAAGAAAACTATGAAGGATATATATGTGTTAATGGTCACTCACTAAAAGAAATAAAATCAAACAATAGTAACTTTGCATTTATTTCTAAAGTTAACTTAACTCATCCAACAACAAATACAAGAGAGTATGGAGAAAGCATTGCTAGAATAGCAAATGTTCTAGGTGCAGGAAAACCTATCATACAATCACTTAAAGATTTAAGAAATGGAAGAAGAAGTGAATGGCATAGAATTAACAAAGGATTTATAGAACCTACACTAAAAGACTGTGTAGCAGGAGATCTAGCACTAGTACTTCCTCACAGAATAATACTAAACATAATAGAAGGACTAGAAAAACTGGATAAAATAATCCCAGGAGTTAATAATGATGAAACACTTCTATATGGACCAGAAATAAAATTCTTTTCTAATGAAATAACTACAGATAATAATATGAAAATAGAAAATGAAAATATATACTTTATAGGTGATGGAGCAGGAAAAGCTGGTAACATAGTAGCTGCCGCTGCAACTGGTCTAATAGCCGCAAGAGATATATCTAAAAACATAAACAAAAAATAAAAGAACCATTTGGTTCTTTTTTTATCTATCTAAATAAAGTACGTTACAATCAACTCTTCCACTAACACCACTTATACTAACCATGCTTGAAAATTGCCACATTTTATATTCCCCAGTATAACTAGTTTTATCTATGTAGTGAGCAAGCCAAGTAGGGTAAGTAGTATCTAACCATACTTCCTCTAAAAATGCTTTAGAGCTATAGTTCATTCCCTCATATCCATTCTTTTTCATCTCATCTAAGAATATTTTAGCCATCATAGTAAGTCTATATTTACTTAAATGAAAACCGTTAACTCTTCCCCATTCTTCAAAGTCAAATGCAACTGGTAAATCAAGACTTCTACCATTTAATGCATTTATTACGTATTTAGCATCCTCTAGTGCATACTCTTCATTTTCTGCATAAGAATAATAATATGCTCCTACTTTAAGACCAGCCTTTTTAGCCCCTTCATAATATCTTTCAAACCATTTATCTATGAATCTACCATTTCTGTCTTCTGATCCAACTCTGATCATAACGAATTCAACTCCAGCATTTTTAACTGCTTCAAAATCAATATCTTCTTGCCAAGAAGATATATCAAGTCCTAGCATAGTATTTTCATTTTTATACATATTATAAGCATCAGCAAATCTAACAGGCTCTCCTGTATAAGGAGTACTACTACTATTAGTAACATATAAATTAAAATTAATTGTTTCAGTATTACCACTACTATCAGTTGCTTTATAAACAAGCGGATAAGTACCAACAACATTAGTATTATAGTATCCTTCAATAGTGCATACAGGATTACTGTCATAATCATCTATACACATAATTGATTTAGCTAAATCTCCATCAAAATACTGATTAATACTCTTACTAGAACTAAGCCATACAGTAGGAGGATTAACATCTTTTATGTTAATAGTAAACTTATAGTCAATTGTGTATCCACTTTCATTTTCCTTTAAATTAAACTCTATTTCCTTTTCACCAATACTGTTAGTTTCAATATCATAGTCATCAACCACTTCGTAGTTAGAGCTCTCTATAAAATCAGAAACCTTTACTTTACTTAAAAAAGGTGTATCTAAGTTTTCCTTCAAAACTATACTAAGCTCATTAATAGGCTTAATTTCTTTAACAATAGGTAATGTTTCCTCTTTTTTATTAAAAAACAAAAAATAACTAGCAATACCAGCTGCTATAACAACTAATAAAGATATAGTTATAATAATCCACTTCTTCATATACTCCTCCTATTATATATAGATTATACCATTTAAGAAAGTTGAAAGAAATATGTAATTTTGTTAAAATAAAATTATGAAGAAATTATTATTATTAACAACTATATTACTACTAACTGCATGCCAGTTTAGTGAGAGTAAAGAATTAAAAAAATACAGAGAATTAATAGACATTCTAAATAATAGAATTACTTCTTTTACATGCGATGATTTAGAAGTAAAAGTAGAAGTAGAGTATTTAACTAACAATATATATAACTATAGAGCCCTTATTAACAAACCAGATTATCCTATTAATGAAGTAGAAGCTCTACTAATATCTAGTGAAAAGGAAGATATATATCCATCAATTGGTATATTTGATAATAAAGTATCTTTAAATGAAGAAACAAAAGAAAAGGGAATCAAACTATCAGGTTATACATATAAAAAAGACAGTAAATATAGATTATATTTAAGTTATAAAAGTGATAATAAAACCTACAAATGTTATTATATTATAGATAATCCGACATATATCGAATAATATTAGTAATATAATTTACTAAGGTGATTATATGAAAGTAAAAGTTTTTGATGAGTCACATGAAAAACTACTAGAAAACAAAGTAAATGAATTTTTATTAACTATAAAAGATAAAGATATAGTAGATATTAAATATGAAGTAAGTACATGTATATTTTCAGATGAACAAATATATTGTTTCAGTGCCATGATAATTTATATAGAATAATCATGGTTTTTATTTATATTTTATGATAATATAATATATATAAATAAGGAGGCAAAAAAGTGCTAAAAGTTGATCACGTCACAAAATATTATGACAAATTAAAAGCAGTTGATGATCTATCTTTTGAAGTTAAAGACGGAGAAATATTTGGACTTCTAGGAGTAAATGGTGCTGGTAAAACAACTACATTTAGAATGATTACTGGACTTCTAGATATGACAAAGGGAAATATTACTTTCAATGACAAAAAAATAGATTACTCAGTTACTGATAAAATAGGATTTCTAACAGAAGAAAGAAGTTTACTAACTAAACTAACTGTACTAGAACAAGCTAAGCTATATGGTGGCTTAAAAGGACTAACTAATGAAGAAATAGAAAAAAGACTAGATAAACTTCTAAAGAAATTAGAAATAGAAGATTATAAAAATAAAAAAATAAAAGAACTAAGTAAAGGTAACCAACAAAAGGTTCAATTAATAATGTCTATAATTAATGAACCTAAATTACTAATACTAGATGAACCATTTAGTGGGCTAGACCCTATTAATATTGAACTATTCAAAGAATTAATAATGGATCTAAAAAATAAAGGAACATCTATTATATTTAGTTCTCATAGAATGGATCATGTCGAGTATTTCTGTGATTCTCTAGTAATACTTGTTAAAGGTAAAACAGTTTTAAAAGGTAACTTAAAACAAATAAAAGAAGACTATAGAAAGAAAAATATAGTAGTAGAAGGTAATATAGATATTGATAAAATATCTAAAATAAAAGGTGTTAATAAAGTAGAAGAAAATAAAGGAACATATACTATTAACATAGATGATATATCAGTAAATGAAAAAGTGTTTAAAGAAGTAGCTAAAGGAAATAATATAACTAAATATGAACTAGAAGATGCTTCATTAAATGAAATATTTATTGAGAAAGTAGGTGAAAGCTATGAAAAGTAAACTTTCTCTATTAGTAAAAGATGGACTAAATAAAAAGTTAAACACTAAATGGTTTAAAATAATAAATATAATATTATTAGTAGTCATAGTAGGACTTCTAAATATAGATAATATAATTAAAAGCTTTGGTGGAGACTTTGATAAAGATAAATCAATATATGTATTTGATGAAACAAATGCATTCTATAGTAGTCTAGAATCAATGCTAGCTAAAACAGACGCACTCGAAATGGTTAATCTAGACTACACAGTAAAGAAACCAGAAAAAACAATTGAAGAATTAAAAGAAGAAATAAAGAAAGATGAATCTGCAGATATAATATTGGATATAACAAATGAAAATGGTGAATACAAAGTAAATATTATATCTTATAAATATGTAGACGCTATTACTCTTCAAATAGTATCTACAAGCTTAAATACTATAAAAACAAACTTAAAAGTAGCAGAAAGTAATCTATCAGCAGAAGAAATAGAAAGCATATTTGGAAGCATAGAAGTAAATAGAGAATACTTATCTGAAGAATTAGATGAAAACTATGAACTTGTTCAAACTCTAGGAAACTTTGTAATACCAGCATTTATAATGCCATTCTTCTTCTTATTAATAATGGTAACAAGTATGATAGGTGCTGAAATAAATGAAGAGAAAACTTCTAAGAGTATGGAAATTATTATAACTAGTGTATCACCTAAGATTCATTTCTTAGCAAAAATGATAACATCTAATATATATGCAATACTTCAGTGTGTACTATTTGTAGCATATGCTGCTCTTGGCTTAATAGTTAGAACAACAACAACTGGACAATCTATTAAACTAACTGAGTCATTTGGAGAAACAGGAAATAAATTAATAAAAACATTTATAGATAGTGGAATGTTAGACAATCTACTAAAATGTTTACCATATATACTAATACTACTAGTATTATCATTTGTAGCATTTTCACTATTATCTGGAATACTAGCTTCAATGACTACGTCAGCTGAGGATTATAGCCAGCTTCAAACACCATTAATGATGCTTATAATGTTAGGATACTTTGTAGCTATATTCTCAACTACATATGAAAAATCAACATTTATAATAATATTATCAATGATACCATTCTTGTCATGCATAATATCCCCAGTGTTACTAATACTAGGTCAAATATCACTAGTGCACGTACTTATAAGTGTAATTCTTGTATGTGCTGTAATATTTGTATTAGTAAGATATGGTCTTAGAATATATAAAGTAGGTATACTAAACTATAGCTCAAATAACTTATGGAAAAAGATGTTTAAATCTCTAAAAGAAAAAGATGCATAAGCATCTTTTTTATTTGTAGAATAGAAAAGCACTCTTTATAAACGTATGAAGAAAGTACTCTATAAAGAGTTGCTAAACATTCTTCTAATAGGATGCTAATAGACAATAAAAAACCTAGTATAAATAATATACTAGGTTTAATCTTTTTAATGGAGCAGGTGAGGAGAATCGAACTCCCGTTAGCAGCTTGGAAGGCTGAAGTTCTACCATTAAACTACACCTGCATCAACAACATTTAACATTTTACTATTATAAGCCTTTCTTGTCAACAAAATATTTGTAAAAATAATTTCTTTATGATATTATTAAACTAGGTGAAGATATGAAAAAAGGTATTCCAAATAAAAACTATGTCTATTTAGCAGTGATATGCATTATTACAATACTTGCTGCATTATTTATTGTTAAATGGGTAAAAGATTATGAAAAAGAAAAGATGAGTGTTAGCCCTCTTGATGGAATCGTGCAAAGCATAAGCGTAGATGAAATAGATGAAGTTACTTCAGAGATGAATGATATAGTATTATATATTGGTTATACTGGTAACAAAAGAATGTATATATCTGAAGAAAGATTATTAAAGTATTTAAAAAGACATGATTTCAAAGAAAAAGTAATATATGTAAATGTTAAAACACATCATGAAAATAGAGAATATATTAACATTATAAAGAATACACTAAATATAGATGAAGAAACCAATATAGAAGCTCCTTCATTAATATACATAAAGAATAAAGAAGTAAAAAAGATAGTAAGTAATCAAACAGGATATATATATACAGACGATATTAATAGATTAAATCTTGAATATGATTTAGAAGACAAATAAAAAAAGTATCAATATTATTGATACTTTTTATTTTTATTATAATTCGTATTTCTTTTTATTAAGAACTGCAAGAGTTATTAATGCAACTGCTAGCATACAAGAACCAGCAATAACATAACTATAAACACCAGTATAAGGGTTATCTACAGCTTCTTTAAGAATTTGAATTACTGGACTACAAATGTCATCATCAATCTTATCTGTTGCTGGGAAATTTCCGTTAATATCAGTTCCTAAATTATTAAGAGTAATATTAACTTGTTTACTTGTTCTTAATTTAAAGTCTACCTTAGTAGAGTCAACTACACTTTTAATTTGTAGATTATAAGTAATCTTGTAATCTTCATTTGCGTCTAAATCTACTTTAGAAGCTACAATTTTCTTGTTATCTTTATCAAAAGTAACTGTTCCTTTAGTAACTGCTAAATCTTTGATTTCAAAATTATCAATAATATGATCATCAAGAATAATTTCAGTAGTTACATCTTTTTTAGCGCTCATGAATCCAGTAGCTACAATAGTATCAAAAGCAATTGTATCAATTCCATTTGATGTACTGTCAATTTTAATAACATTTGTACTACTAAATATGTCATTTAAAATTGAATCATCTGTAGTACTATCAATACTATATACTACAAATTGAGCACCAGTTGCTTTAGCTTCAGTAACTAAAGTAGCAAGAGCAGTTTTTTCAGCATCAGTTAAAGTAGGTAAAGTTGAAGTAAATAAGAAAATATAATCACTTGAACTTTTAGCCATATCTTTAAGACCACTAATTAAAGCTGTTAATTTAGCAGGTGTAGTTTCACTTGCTGCAGCAGCAGTTAAATCTTCATAATTTACAACGCCAGTTGTACTAGCTTTAATGCTAATATTATCATCGTTTGTGAAATATAAAGCTTGTTTAACACTTCTTTGAGCTAAATTATCAGTTAATCCTTTAACTTTAGTAATTAAAGCATCTTTGCTAGTAGCAAGGTTAGTATCGTTGTTAAATGCATAGTATGCAGTAACATCTTTGCTGTTATCTACAGCTATTTCAATAGCAACCTTTCCATCTACTAGATTTGTCTTTGACTCATCGATTCTATTTACAATTTTAGTACCATCAGTTCCGAGTTCTTTCTCACCACCAGAGTTGCTAATAATTTTTACTCTGTTAGTTGCAGCACTTAGACTAGTTACTCCAAATGCAATAGCACCTAGAAGCATAGCTCCACATAAAAACTTTCTTTTCATTTTTCCTCCTATCCTATATTAATTATAACACATAATATTTAAAATCAAAGAAAAACTAACTTTATTATGGTGTAAAAATATGTTAATATTAAAATAGAGGGTCAATGATATGAAATTAATAAGAATATATCAAAATGACAATAATGCTAAGATAGAAATTACTAGCGAAGGATTTAGTATTAATAAAAATAAAAACTTCGGTGGTTCTTTTTACTATACCATTAAATATCTAAAAGACCATAAAGAAATATTAAAAGAATTATTTATAGATAAGAAAATAGATAATATATCATATAAAGATGAAGAATCATTTTTATTAACATATGATTTAATAAAAGGAAAAAATCTATTTTTTAGTTTTGAATATAGCTTAAGTGAAAACGTAATAAATAAACTATTAGAAATAAAAAAAGTAGATAAGATATTTGCTTATTATATTCCTAAAGAATATATAGACTTACTAAATGAAAAAAATATAGAAGTAGTAGTTAGTAGTAGTTTTGATTTTGATGAAGACTTTATTAAATATAATAATATAGAAAGCTTAACTGATATATATAATCTAAAAAGTGTTAATTATTATAGTAAAGAATCAATAGTACTATCACTTGAAAAAATAATAAAAATAAGTAGAAATTTAGCGGCTATTAATCTGTATTATTACTCTAAAGAAGTAATAGAATATATTTCAAGAGTACTTAAAACTAATAATTTATATAACATTAAAATATTTATACATACAAATATGGATAACTATAAAATTGTTAATAGAGACAGTAAATTTATAGAAGAATTAAATAGTAAAACTACAAATAAAATACAATTATTATATGAAGAAGATTTATATAAAAATAAAATATTTAAAACAATGACATTTAATGTAGCAAGATTCATAACTATAATAGTAATGTATAGTTCTATAGCAATAATGCTTTCTGGGCCATATCATGAATATGCTGCTGCACTAGAATTAAGAGTAATAGAAAGCAAATTAAATGAAATATTAAATAGTTCTACTCAAAGAGCAGAGGAGCCAATAATTGATGATACTATAGAAGATGTTATTGAAGATACCACTGAAGAAGCTCCTAAAGAAAAAGAAGACCCATATAAAAATATAATGAAAGACTTTAATACTCTGAAAACTATTAACAAAGATGTAAATTCATGGATAACTATTAATAATACTAATGTTAATTACCCAGTAGTTAAATCAAGTGACAATAGTTATTACTTAAGTCATGACATATATAAAAACTATGCTTTTTCTGGATGGATATTTATGGATTATAGATCTAAAACAGACTATTCTAGTAAAAACACTATTATATATGGTCATAGTATGAGAAATGGAATAATGTTTGGAACACTATATAAAGTAGCTTACTACAACTGGTATTCAAATAAAAATAATCAGATAATAAAAATAGATACACCGGATGGATATATAGAATATAAAATATTCTCTATATATAAAACAGATCCAGTATCGGATTACTTAGATGTAGACTTTGTAAGTGACGATAGTTTCCTAGAGTTTGCAAACATGCTAAAAAATAGAAGTATTAATAATTTCAATGTAGAAATAACAAAGGAAGATAAGATATTAACTATAAGTACATGTGCAGATAATAATAAGAGATTAGTTATACACGCTGTAAGAATATAACTATTGCATGAGTAATTAAAAATGTGTATAATTCTAAATAGAATAAAGGGAGAATAAAAATGAAAAAGATATTATTAGCTATAACTATGTTTTTTATACTAACTACATCTTTAAATGCAGTATGTGATTATTCAAAACAAAAAGAATATAATATATTAGCTTCACAAGTATCACATAAAATAGACTATGTAGAAAGCTCTAAAACATTTAATTTAACTATTTATAATTTATCAAATGGTATTGCTATTAAATATAATGGTGTCAGAACACCTATTAATAATGAAGTAGTAATAAATAATTTAAAAGAAGGAAATATACTAGATATATCTATAGTAACAACAGATAATGAATGTGTAGAAAAAGATTTAAGAAGTCTTAAAGTAACTATCCCTTATATAAATACTTATTATAATTCTGAAGAATGCAAAGGACATGAAAACTTAAATGTTTGCTCTTCTAAATTCTTAGATTATAAAATAACTAAAAGTACTTTTTATAGTTTAATAAATAAAAAAGAGACATCAACAGAAAAGACCGAAAATAAAAAAACAGTAGAAGAAAAAGAAACACTAGTTGAAAAAATAATAGAATTATTAACTGAAGTATATATGCCTATTATAATAGTAGTTCTTAGTTCTGCAGTATCTTTTCTAATATTTTCTTCTATATACAAGAAGGCAAAATATGGAATTTAAAGTATCAATTATGATACTTTTTTTATTTAAACTCCATTGATTTGTAGATGGAAATATTATATAATACTGTTTAGAATAGGAGAGAGGTTATGAATAATATTTTAATATCATTAAAAAAGTTTTTCAAAAACAAAAACACTGTTACGATACTAGCAGTAATTGCAATTGTACTTGTATTATTCTTTGGCTATAGATATAGAATTAAACAAGCAACAAATCCAGTAAGTGTTCCTTACGCAAAGGTTGAAATACAACCAAGAACACAAATAACTGAGGATATGATTGGATATGTTAAAATACCAAGTAGTATGTTAACACCAAATACAGTAAAAGTAGCAAGCAACATAATCGGTATGTATGCTAACTATAACACTGTCATTCCAGCAGGAAGCTTATTTTACGCTTCAACATTAGTTACATGGGCACAAATGCCTGACTCAGCATGGGCTGATATTCCTGATGGATATACAGTAGTAAGTTTAAACGTTAATACAGAAACAACATATGGTAACTCAATATTCCCTGGAAACTACATTGATTTATACTATGTTGCACATGATACAAACGGTAAATTACTATTAGGTAAATTAATTGAAAGTATTGAAGTACTTGCTGTAAAAGATTCAAGTGGTAAACATGTATTTGAAAACTCATCATCAAATTTAACACCAAGTTCACTAATATTTGCTGTACCAGAAGACATGCACTTACTTCTTAGAAAAGCAAGTTATCTATCTGGAACATTAATTCCAGTACCAAGAAACCAAAATTATAGTGAAAACCCTGGAGCTACTGTAGTAAGTAGTGAATATATTGAAGACTACATTTTAAGTCAAACAATAATTCTTCCAGAACAAGCTAATAATAGTGGACAAATTGGAACAATTGGAACAGTAGAATAATAAAAAGAATATAAAAAGGAGAAATTATGAATAACACTATATTTGACCAAATTGACTTTGGCCCATTAAAAGAATTTCTAGATAATGATGATATAACAGATATATCTTATAGTAATAATGGTCAAATATGGCTAAAATCACTATCTCGTGGTGTATTTCAAGTATCAAAGCCCGAAGTTAATAACGAACTAATGGAAAAAATAGCTTTCCAATGTTCAAATGTAATGGGTAAAACATTCAATATGGCTCATCCATTTTTGGATGCTGAAAGTGCAGAACTTCGTTTAAACTTTGTACATGATTCAATTGCCACTAATGGTATAGCGTGTGTAGTCAGAAAAACTCCTGCTAAAATTAGATTAAATAAAGAAAAACTATTAAAAGAAAATTATGTATCACTTCCACTTCATGACTTTTTGTTTAAATGTGTTGAAGGACACTGCAACATAATAGTAAGTGGTGAAACTGGTAGTGGTAAAACAGAGCTTGTTAAATACTTAGCAAGTCATACAAAAGAAAATGAAAAAATAATAACAATAGAAGACACACTTGAACTTCACTTAGATAGAATATTTCCTCATAGAGATATAGTTGCTATGAAAACTAATAACATAGCAAGCTACTCTGATGTACTAGTTACATGTATGAGACAAAACCCTAGATGGATACTTTTATCAGAGGTCAGAAGTGCTGAAGCAGTTACAGCTGTCAGAAACTCTATCAGTAGTGGACACAATATCTTATCAACAATCCACTCTGATAAAGCAAGTGGTATTCCAATGCGTTTATACAGCCTTCTAGAAACTAACCTAGATGTAGATCAATTCTTAAAGAGTATACATAGATATATTCATCTAGGTGTTCATGTTAAAGGATATATGTCAAAACGTTATGGAAGATTCCAAAGAGAAATAGTTGAAGTATGTGAATTCTATGTTGATGATAATAATGAACCAAGATCAAATGTAATATATACAAAAGATGCAGCTGGAGTAGAGGTATATCATAATCCATCTAG
Source organism: Caryophanales bacterium (assembly GCA_016292035.1). Lineage (GTDB taxonomy): Bacteria > Bacillota_I > Bacilli_A > RF39 > UBA660 > RUG727. The sequence continues at coordinate 62,650 of JAEEZR010000014.1, read as the reverse complement.
TCATTTACTAGACTACCTAGATGCACAAGGCATATATTTACCTAGAGAAACATTTGTTAAAGAAGAAACAGTATTAAAAGAACAAAAATCAAATTAATAAAGAAGGAGGAAAGTTATGTATATAGAAATTATAATTGTCTTTTTTCTGATAATATTTATAGTTCTATACAGAAGAAAAACTGGTGAAAAACTATATAAATATGTATCAGATAGTGTATCTAATATATATAACAAATATGCACCTTACTCATTTAAAATGGTAAGAGAGAAAACAAAAGAGTTAGGTCAAGAATATACTCCTAAGCAATATGCTATTCAAGTAGCTATATTTGGTATAGGCGCAGCCATAATATCATATCTTTACTTTTATAGTATTATAATTTCTATTATATATGCATTTATTGCAATAGCATTCATTCCATACTTAGCATATTTAAGATGTAATAAGGTATATAGTGAATTTATATTTGAACAAATACAAGTATATTCAACCAACGTAATAATGGAATTTAATACAACACAATCTTTTGTAAAAGCCTTAGAAGGAGTAAGAGATAGTGGAGTACTTGAAAATCCTATATTAAGCGATGTTAATGAAATGATTTCAATAGCTTATAACTCATCAGAAATAGATGAAGCTATTAATTATTTCAACAGTAAATATGACTACTATATCATAAAGAATATGCATCAATTATTCTTACAAATAACTAAAGAAGGTTCTAAAGATTCAGGAGAAGCTTTAGAAGGAATGATGATGGATATAGATATGTTAGTTGAAAATGTTTATAGAGATAGAATAGATAGACAAACTTTCCATAAACAATTTGTAACATTTGGTATAGCCCTATATTTCTTAATAGCATTAGTGCAATATATGCTAGGAAATGGAAGCTATTTAGCACTGATATCAAAATGGTATGTACAATTAATGCTTCATGCAATACTTGCCATTAATAGTTATTTCCTTATAACTGGGGAAAAATATTATAATGAGGATGTGGGTGCCGAATGATGTGGGAAATAGCCGTAATTGGCGTATTAGTAGTAATAATATGCTTATCAAGAGGCATGATAGATGGAAACAAATTCGTACAAGACAACTCAGCCTTATTTAAACTATTAAAAGAAAGTGATTATGACTTTCTAGTAAAAGCAAAATATGGAGATGAAGTAGACTCAGATGTCTTATTTGAAAAGCGTATACAAAACGGATTACTTGTACTAGTAATCTTAGTAGTAGTATTTATATCAAGTTTAAACTTTATAAATTTACTAGCTTGTTTTGCAGGAGCATACTTTGTATTTAAATCAGGATATTCAAATGTAAAAAGCTACTACAAAAAGCACTTACATGAAATAGACTTATTACTTCCATACTATTTAAAGAGTTTGGAAATATTAATTCAACACTATACAGTGCCAGTAGCTTTGTCAAAATCTCTTGATACAGCTCCAGCAATATTTAAAGAAGGACTAGAAGAACTTGTAGCTAAAATAAATGCAGGTGATTCAACAATAGATCCATATATGGAATTTGCAATTAAATATCCAGTAAGAGACTCTATGAGAATGATGAGACTTCTTTATCGTCTAGGACTAGGTGCTCAAGAAAGAAAACAAGAACAATTAATAGTTTTCTCAAGAACAATATCATCTCTTCAAGCAAAAAGTAGAGAAACTAAATATAAAGAAAGACTAGACAAGATGGAAAAGAAAACCATGACAATGCTTATGACTACAGGTGTAGGCGTAATGGTAATTCTAATGCTATCAATAATGCAAATATTTACTTCTGTATAATTGCAGAAGTTTTTATTTACACAAAAAATGTACATATAATCAAAAAATATTGATAACACTATAAAAACTAGGTATAATAAAACTATAAAAATAAAGGAGGAAGATATTAATGAAAGAAGCTACAGGAGAATTAAGTACAACAGTTATTACTGTAGTAGCAATCGCTGCAGTAGCAACACTTTTCTATACACTAGTATGGCCAGCAATTCAAAAATCTATAGTAGATAATACATGTTCTATTTATGGAGAAAATGCCAAGGCAATAAATAGGGATGAGGGTACAACTGATCCAGGTACAGATTTAACATCAGCTAGTGCAAGAGATAGAAAATATTGCTGTTCACTAGATGGAAGCACTTGTCTAAATTAATCGGAGTGATATAGAGAATGAAACACGCAATAGGCTCAGGTTGGATGCTTGGCTTTGTTGCAACATTTATCGTATTATTTTCCGCTTATTTAGCAATATCAGTTAATTATTCTAAAGCCTTCAAAGTCAAAAATAGGATCATAAGTCTTATTGAAGAAAGTGAGGGCTTTAATACTAGCTCAGATGTTAAGGAAAGCGGAACTGACATTGATAAAATCAAAAGCAAAGTAAATCCAGCTACGGAGGATAAAATATATTTATACCTAAATGAAATAGGGTATAATTATTCAGATATTAAATGTCCTGATTCCATTGGAGCAGGAAATGATTATCCAGGGGGATATTGCATTAAAAAAATAACATCTACTCAAGGAACATATTATAAAGTAGCTACTTTTATTAGTCTAGAGCTACCTATAATATGGATTAAGATTAATGTGCCTATAACAGGGGAAACTAAAGTTATATATAATGCATACGACAATTTATAATAAACACGGAGGGGAAAAGAATGAATGTAATAATATCAAATAAATATAAAGAAATGCTAATGGGCCTTGATATTGAAGTAATTAAATCAATTGAAGGTGTATTTGAAGCTGATGATATAATAAATCAATTCAGCAATTTCTACTTTGATAGGATGATTCTAGATATAACTGCAATAAAAGACTATCAAAATACAGATAATTTACAAAAATTAAGTATAAATTTAGATATGAGCAAAGTCATTCTTTTACTAGATGACTCTGAAGAGAGTTCATCACGCTCCTATCTATCAAAATTAATATCAATGGGTATATATAATTTTACAAGAAATACGGAAGGTATTAAGTACCTACTACAAAATCCTAATAGCTACCGTGATGTAGCGCATATCCATGATGTTAATCAAGTAGAAACTACAGTTGAAAAAGAAACTGTAGTAGAAACTCAAATAGCTAAGAGTAGAATAATAGGAATTAAATCATTAACTGGTAGTGCTGGAGCTACAACACTTACATATGTAATGAAAAAACAACTAGAAGAAAACTATGATGTAGCGGCAATAGAAGTAGATAAAACCGACTTCACATTCTTTGATGATAAGGAATTAGTATCAACTACTAGTGAAAATTTACCTAAAGAATTAATGAAAAAGAATGAAAAAAATATCATTCTAGTAGACTTAAATAACTATGTAGATCCTGATATTTGTTCAGAAGTAATCTACTTAGTAGAGCCATCAACAGTTAAACTAAACAAGCTATTAATGGCTAATAAGAATATATTTGAAACTACTAAAAATGGTAAAGTAGTACTTAACAAAAGTAATATTAAACAAAGTGAATTAACTGAGTTTGAATATGAAACAAAGGCAAAAGTATTCTATAATTTACCATCTATAGATGAAAGAAACTTACCAAGTAATAAAGTTAATGAACTACTATCAAAACTAGGATTCATTAAACAAAATGTATCTGATGATGGAGTAGTAGAAAACAAAAATAAATTACTAGGGATGTTTAAGTTTTAATAAACAAAGTGTAAAGTTAGACGCATTTGTTTGACATCACACTTTTTTTATAATAAAATTAGATTATAAAGAAGGAGAGATATATATGAATTATTTATTACTAATGGATGCTGCTTCTGATGCACAAGCTTTCTGTGATAAATTCTCACTACTATTCACAATTGCTGGATATGCAGTATTTATCATTAAAGTAATCGTACCAATTATTTTAATCATTACTGGTATGTTAACTTTAGCAAAGGCTGTAACTACAGGAGACGAAAAGAAGACTAAGGAAGCACAAGGTATATTAATTAAGAAAGTTGTATATGCTGTTTCTGTATTCCTAGTAATCCAAATCGTTGGTATTATTATGGGACTAGTAAGCTCTAGTCAAGCGTACAAAACTTGTGGTAAATGTGTATTCAGTCCATTCTCAACAGGTTGTGAATTTATTCAACCAACTAGTGACTTTGGAAATTAATAATTAAACTGCCAAATGGCAGTTTTTTATTTACATCAAATAATCAAAAGAAATAAGACTTTTATTGAAAAAAATAACTTCATATGATAGACTTAACTTGTACAAAAAAGGTGATAAAAATGAAAAAAATAGGATTATTAATAATAATGCTTACTGCATTTATATTAGCTCCAATCAAGTTAAATGCAAGTTTGTGTGACAGTGAAACATATGCATGTGCATACTGTGAATACAAAGTAGATGATACTACAACGTTAAAATACTTTATAGCAAGCGATGGCACAACTATGCCAAGTCCTAAAATTATAGATTCATTTAATTCTGGAGCAGCACTTCTAAACATAGCGACTGATCTTACGCACAATGATTTCTTGACAAAATCTATAACTGGACATGATACTTTTGAATGCCCAAATCAAATATACGTGTATACACAAGGTGAAAAAAATTATATTTATAAGGACGAAAATTCACAAAAGAGTAGTGTGGGCATTAAAAAGAGTTTAATTAATTTAAAAACTGGTGCATCTAACGGTGAATTTGTATTTAAATCCGATGCAAAAACATATACATGTAGTTATGATGTTCAAAATCAAGAAGGATTAGTCATAGATAAAGCTTCAGTAATTAGTGATGGAACAAATATAGTAGGTGTAAGTTTTTCTAAAGAAGGATTAAATATACCTAGCTCTACATATAATTCATATGGGACTATAGCTAGAGATTTTTCGGATGGAAATTGTCCAGAACTAAAAGTTGTATGTGAACATCAGGGAGGAACAAAATACTCATGTGAATTATATACAACATATGATTTCTCTCAGTATAAAAATGATAGCAATAGCAGTAGCAATAGCAATAATGATTCATCAAATAGTGGTAGCAAAAGTGAAACCTCTTCATTACCGGTAATTGAAGATGTTAACTACTGTTCAAAATTAGAAGGTGTATGGGTTATTGGCGGATATGTAATGTTCATGATTAAAATATTAGTGCCTTTACTACTAATAATTATGAGCATGGTAGAATTAACCAAAGCTATTGCAGCGGACAAAGATACTAATCCATTTAGCCTAATTAAAAATAAAATAATAGCAGCTGTTGCTGTATTCCTAGTAGCACAGCTAGTTACAATAGTTATAAGTGCTATAGGATCAGATACCGATTGGCAAGCGTGTGCGAAATGTGCAGCTCACCCATTCAGTAGTGGATGCTCATTACTACAAGTAAAACAAGAACATGATGGAGTCCAGTATTATACATCAGTAGAATACGTTACGGAAAAATATAATGATTTTTATCAAAATAATTTAAATGACAAAGAAAAAGAATTATTTATAAGATCATTAGGAACAGTTCTAAAAGACGATGATAAACTACAAGAAGTACTTAGTGCTACAAATTCTAATATTCATTATTTGGAAAAAGTATATTATCAAACTAAATGCTATACTGGTCAAACTGTAGAACTAAACGGAACATCATGGGAATGTGTTGACTCTTCTGGAAGTAGAAGATTTGTCGCAACTACAAAAGGCAAGAGCAATTCATCATCTGAAAACGTTGATTATGTGTTAAAATACTACGATGAATTTATCAACGATGAATTAAGTGACGATCAATTAATAGAATATGTTAGAAATCTAGGAGAAGCACACGACAGACTAGAATTTGCGGAAATTAGAAGACGTGCAGAAGGAAGCTTTGCAATTATATATACAGACAAACTAGAAGAAGCCTATGCAGAAGCATACTGTAAAGTAGCTTTAATACAAAAAGGAAAGAACAATGGATTTAAAAACATTAGTGCAGTCAAAGATTCAAGTAACGGTCAATTACACTGGGATTGTGTTGATGAAAATGGTAAAAAATGGGGAAATATTGTCGCTAAGTATCAAAATGAATAAAGACCATTAGACTATTAACTCCTATTGATTTATAAGTAATTATCATGTATAATTTACTTAGGGAAAAGTAGGAGTTTTTTTATGAGTAAAAAATTAACGTATATAGTATTAATATTATTATTATCAATTATTCCTGTCACCAAATTAAATGCATACACAGGTGATTGGGATTTTAGATGCGATTATGGAGATATTTATGTGCCTGGCGACAGCGCTAAAAAGAATTTCTATATCAAAGATTTCACAGTGTATGTCAACTATTCAACTAAAAAAATTGAAATGAGAGCGGTAAAACTTGGAAAAGAAGTAGTTGTATATGAGTATGAGCCCGCAAGTAATCCAGGTTCCAATAAGACAGAAAACTATTCTGCTGATGAAACTGCTAAAGGATATAAAATGCAAAAACAAGCCGGAACTATGTCAGGAGGAAGTGTAATTGACCAATTCACAAGAAATGGTGGAGCTTTTTGTCCGACAATGGTTCTTCAAAACCCAGAATTATCAAGCTTAATAACATTTGACTTTTATGAAGGATACTGGCTAATAGCGGATTGCGATTCGGTGTTTAATCACTGCACTAAAAATGTATCAAAACAATTAATATTCTCATCTAACTTATCACAAGAGAGAATAAATGAAATAAAACAATTAACAGCAGAATATGAAGATTTTGTTAATAACCAAAAACTTATTGACAATCCAAATATTTCAAGTAAAGTTGGATTCTGCGTAGACTATTTAGGAAGTGCATCAGAAAAAGGTTCACTAGCTAACATGCTTGATAAAGCATTTACTATTATTAAAATAGTGGCAATAGTTCTAACAATAATACTAAGCATGATAGACTTAGTATCAGTAATAACTAACGAAAAAAGCGAATTAAAACCTGCGTTTATGAAGGTGGTTAAAAAAATAGTGATAGTTATAATATTATTGTTATTACCAACAATAATAGATATGGTGTTCGGATTATTCGGATATAGTGATGTATTGTGTGGTATTAAATAACTAGAAAGGAGTAATTATGCGATTTTTATTAAATGGTATTTCAATAGCTGGAGCCATTAAAAATGCATTAACAGCAGTTTGCATATTTATAGACGAAGCAGTATATAAAGCAGCAGCTTTATTATTAAGAGCTTTCTATGAAATAATACAAATAGGCGCTAAAATTGGATTAGATGGCGAAATCATTCATAGTATATTACAAAGACTTATGGTCTTAGCTGCTATCTATGCACTATTTAGAGTAGCGGTAATGCTAATAACATTCATAATTGACCCTTCAAAAATTAAAGATGGTCAAAATACTGGAATGAAAATAGTTAAAAATGTTTTAATTGCTGTTATTCTTCTAGTTACATCATCATTTATGTTTGAACAACTAGCGGTTTTTGAAACAAGGGTTCTTGTTGGATATCAAACCGAAGATGGTTCAACCACTCCAGGTTTAATACCAATGATTATATATGGAAGAGAGAATGTTAACAGTCAATCATTTGGAAGCGAAGTAGAAGCTAGATCATTTACAAATAAGATATGGACATTATTTTTTACCCCAATTATTAAATGTGCTGAAGGCTCAACTCAAAGATATTGTGTGGAATATAGTTCAGTAATAAAAGGTGAAAAAGATATAGATGCACTTTCAGATTACACAGCATATTTCAATTTTACCCCAATTATTCCATTCTTTGCGGGATGTGTGTTATGCTATTACTTTTTTACAGCAGTATTTGAATTAGTAGGTCGTATTTTTAGACTACTAGTACTACAAATAGTATATCCAATACCAGTAATATTATCAATTGATCCAACGCAAAAATCTGATAGGATTAAAACTTTCTTTACAACTTATTTTGGAATATATGCACAGGTATTTATACGGGTAGCTACATTCCAATTAGCATTTGTAATAATGTCAATAATACTAAATAACTTAAATGTATTAGGCGGAGTAGGAATTATCCTAAAAGTAATAATTGTAATAGGTGTATTACAAGCTGCTAAAGAATTACCAAAATTAATAGAGGATGCAATTGGAACAAAGATTGCTGGAAGCGGTGGAAGATCATTTGGAAGCGTTCTTTCTGGAATTGTTGGAGGAACTGTTGGTGCAATTGGTGGATTTGCTGCTGGAGCAGCTGGAGGTCAAGGACCTTTAGCAGGACTTGTTGGTTCTGTAAGAGGAGCATACCAAGGCGGACAAAATGCATCTAAAGCTAAGAGTATAAGTGAAGCTGTAAAAGGCGGAGTAGGAAACATCAAGAATCAATACACATTCGGTGGAAACATGCATGGAGCAGGAGGAACAATTCCTTATGCTTGGGGCGCTGTTGAAAACTTCTTCGGAGCACATGCTAGAAATGAAAAATCTATGAAAGAATATGATAAGCAAATTAGCGACGCAGAAGAGCAATTTGCAAGAGATTCTAAACCATTAGAAGCAACTATAAACTCTGACAGAAGATCTGATGAATTAAGAAATCAAATGGCTAACGCTATTGATAATAGTTTTAAAAGAGGACACGGTTCTATAGAAGATGTCCTTGCTAATGATCCTGAGCTAATGAAAATGAGATCAGAACAACAAAAACTACTTGATAGTGAAACATATAACTATACAGCTGAAGAAATAGCTGAAGACAATAGAAGGATTCAAGAAAGGGAAGAAGCAGTTAGAAAAGAATATAACAGACAGAGAGAAGTATTCTACGATCAAATGCTTAATCTTGGGGATCCAAGTGCCCTAACTGGAGAAGATGCAGACATTGCTCAATATGTTCAAGACTACAACCAGTATGTTAATGACAATGGTATGGCTGATAGAATCATTCAACACTATAGTGATATTGACCAAGCAGCTAGATTAAGTAGTCAAAGTCAAATTAACGCTAACGTTCAATTAGATTCATTGAGAAGAGATCTTGAAAATACTAAAGAAACGGTAGAAAATAATAGAAAAGCATTTAAAAAACAGTCTCACTATGTTAGAACAGAAAAGAGAAATGAAGATCCTGAAACTAATTCATATAGAAAATCACCTGGCTTAAGAGGGAATGATGATGCTCCTAAACCATCTGATAATAATTCAAACAATTAGTTTTAGAAAGGAAAAGAGAATATGAATAATATGTATTTGATTCCAGCTAATACAAAAAGTGGTAAATTGATATTTAATATTTTTAGACCAGTAGACTTAATGATAGCACTTACTGGATTGGCATTAACATTAATAATGTTCTTTGCTATTCCAAGTAATGAACTAGGAGCTACAATAATAAAAATATTACCAATAGGCATAGGATCACTTCTAGTGGTCCCTGTGCCATACTATCACAATGTATTGTGCTTTATAAAAGATGTATATGCATTCTTCTCAAATAGAAGAGTATATAGATGGAAAGGTTGGTGTGTTAGAAGTGAATACGGGCAAGAACAACAATAGTAGATTTGCTGAAGGATGGCTTCCTGTTAAGTCCATACTAAATGGAGCTATACAGCTTGAAGATGGTATGCAAGTAACAGGTGTTAAAATTCAGCCTAAAAATATATTTATCATGGATAATGATAGCCAAAAAAACGTTATTTACAATTTAAGAAATTTCTATAATACACTTGATTATGAGTTTTGGATTATAGTAGCAGATAGACCTGTAGACATCAATGTTTATTTATCTCAATTGCAGCTTCTTTATAACAACGTACAAACTCCTATAATGAAGAAGTTAGTAATGCAAGATATTAACAAAGCTAATATGTTCATGTCTAAAGAAGTAGGTGTTGCTGACACTGAATACTATATTTTATTCAGAGAAAAGAAACCTGAAATGATGCAAAAGAAAATTCAAAACTTAGTAAGTGGATTAGCATCATGTGGCCTAGTAGCCTCACAAACAAGTAATGACGATCTAAGAGTACTTCTAGATGGATTCTTTAACGATGGGGTTAAAACAGAATTTGGGACGGTGATGCCAGGATGAATTTAAAAAGTCAATTAGCGCCTAAAGGCCTAGAATTTAGAGCTGGAGACATGATTATCAGTGGTAAGTACTGCACAATCATGACAGTAATAAGTTATCCAAAAATGATAAGTGAAGGATACCTAGCTAATTTAACACAATACTCAGGTATCAAAGTAATAATTAAACATATTCCTATTGATTTCTCAGTATTATCAAAAATGCTTAATAAAGAAATAGCAGATTTAAAAATGAGATATCAAAATGAATATGATAGAACAATTCAAGAAAGAATTAGACAAGACTACGAAAGCATTGAAAACTTCATAACAATGCTAACTGCAACTCAAGCTAGAATTTTCGATTTCCAAATGCATCTACTAATAAGTGCAGACTCTGCAGAAGAACTTGAAAATAAAAAATTACAAGTTAAAAACTACCTAGATGCTATGGGAATGAAAGGAGTTATCCTTAGATTCGAACAAGAAAACTTACTTAAGAGTTGTTTGCCATTATTTAAAGATGGTGAAATAGAAGAAAGAATAGGAACACCTATTCCAACAGTTACAATGAGTGCAATGTACCCATTCGTATTTGATAGCATCAAAGACCCAGGTCTTTCATGCTTACTAGGTGTAGACTTTTCTGGAGGTATAATATTATTTAACCAATTCTTATACCAAATTAAAAAAGAATTTAACAGAAATAATGCCAACATGATTATGCTTGGTACTTCAGGTAGTGGTAAATCTACTGCAGCAAAAATACTTCTTAGATCAAATATCAGAAATGGTCATAAGATAGTTGCAATAGACCCTGAAGGTGAACTAGAAGAAATGACTAAGCTTTATGGAGGCGACTTCATAGACTTAGGACGTGGTGGATCATATGGTATGATTAACCCTCTAGAAATAATAGCTGATGTTGATGAAGAAGAAATTCAAGGAGCAGGATATGCAGTATTTACTCGTTCTCTTCAAACATTAAAAGCATTCATGAAGTACTACAGTCCAGATATTGAAGAAGATACATTAACAATGTTCAGTGAAGTAGTGCAAGATACTTATAAGAGATATAAGATAGATGCATCTACTGACTTCACTAAACTAACTAGTGATATGTTCCCTACATTTGATGACGTTTATGCAACTGTTAATGGTCGTCTTCATTCAATGATTGAAGCCACACGTGAAAAAGAAGTAATGGAAAAACTAGAGTTAAAGATTAGACCTTTAACTAAAGAATTAAGATATTACTTTACAGGACACACAACAGTAATGCCTAATAGTGATTTCATCGTATTTAATATAAGAGAATTAATGAATGCCGATTCAAATATTAGAAACGCATTATTCTTCAACATATTAAAACACGCATGGGGATTATGTCTTGATAAAAATATTAATACAATCCTTATGGTTGATGAAGCACACACATTACTTGCTGATAGAAACACACTAGGAGCTGAATTCTTAGCGCAAGTTCAAAGAAGAAGTAGAAAGTACAATACTGGTACTATTATAATTACACAACAACCAACAGACTTTGCTTCACCGGAAGTAATTGTTCATGGTAAAGCTATATTCGATAATGCTTCTTACTACCTAGTAATGGGTCTTAAGAAACAAGCTGTTGAAGATTTATCTAAATTAATTGATTTAAATGATCAAGAAAAAGAATCAATTAAGAGATATAACCAAGGAGAAGCTCTATTTGTTTGTGGATCAAGAAGAATGAGAATAAATGTAATAGCAACTCAAGAAGAGTTAGATAGCTTCGGTTCAGGTGGAGGACTATAATGGAAAGTAAAAAAACTAATTCTGTTCTTATAATAGTAGTATCTATTATATTAATAATAGTTTTTTTACTTGGTGCTTACCTAGCAACTGATAATTATTTAAAAAAACTAGAAGCTGAAAAATTAGAAGCAAAAGAAAGTGAAATTGATTCTTTAATGGTATCAACTACACTTGATGACTTAAAAGAGGAGTATAAAGTAGTAAATGCTATTGACTTTAATACTGAAATAACAATCAAGTTATTTAATAATGGTATTTTTGAAATAGAAACAACTACGCCAGATGCTATAAAAGAACACACTCGTGGTATCTATAAAATAGATGATGATAAATTAACTATAAAAAGAGTATTATCAGCTATTTATAGTGACTATGGAATAGTGTGGGTAAGAGAAAGTAGTATTAATGAAAATATTCCACTATCTGAAACATTTGTGATAGAAGGTGACGGAGCACAATTAAACTTAGTTAATTATTATTTAAATAAAAATAATGATCCACTAGTACTAGCTCAAAACACAATAAATGAATACCTAAACTATATTAGAACTAAAACAAGTGAAGATATTGTTAATAAATATGAAAGTGAACAATTATCACTAATCATATATAAAGACAATGTATTTGATATTAAATCAGATGTAGAAAGCTATAGAGGAACATACATAGTAGAAGACGGAAAACTAATAATTACAAGAATGTATTTATTAAATGAAAACTATTCAGATGCTTCTAAAGAATTAAAAGAAAAGCAAATAACTGACACTGACATATTCTACATAGAAGAGGATGGAAAGAGTATTCAAATAAATGATTATTTGCCAAACTCAAATAGCTCTTTAAAAGGACAAGATATAAAACTAAAACTAGTTAAATAGTGGCAATGCCACTATTTTTTTATATTTACTAAAGAATTAAGCTATGCTATTATATTAATGTAAGGAAAGTGAATTAGATGAATTATTTACTATTATTAGCTGCTGAAGAAGAAGCAACAAAATTCTGTTCCAATTTCACACCAATATGGACAATAATGGGATATATCATTTTTGCTATTAAAGTAATAGTACCTATATTACTAGTAATAACAGGAATGGTTACATTCTTAAAAGCAGTAATAAAAGAAGGAAAAGAAGCTAGTGAATCTCTAGATCTTTTAAAAAAGAAAGCACTATATGCAGTAGTAGTTTTCTTGGTAATACAATTAGTAGGATTAATAATGCAGTTTGTATCTAAAGAAAGTTTCTTTGAAAAATGTGCTAAATGTGCTTTTAGCCCATTTAATGAATCAAATAACTGCTACATAATGAAAAGTGGAAGTTTTAACGGGGGTATAACAATAGACAAACCTAACAATCCATCAAAAGTTGATAATAATCCAACTGCAGCTACAAAAGATTTTTTTGACGATTTAACATTGTGGAGTAAAAAAAGATATGAGAATGCCTCAAGTGTTGAATCAGTAAAAAGAATAAAAAATGAATCTTGCTATCAAAAAGGACTATGCAATGAAAATGGTGACGATGGAATGATAAGAGTTACCAATGGAGTATTCTATTTTGCATATGACAAGGACTTAAATGGTAATACGAAGTATAAAGGTTCATCAGATGAAGGACTTAACAAATACTTCTATCAAAGAATTAAAGAATTTGCTTCTGCTGCAGCAAAAGAGGGAATAACAATAGATGTAATTAGAGGTCAAGAAGACGGATTTAGATCTATTGAAGCTCAAAATTACTATTGTTGCTGCGCTAAATATGATAATTGTAAAACGAATGATGTTCCTGTGCCTTCTACTCATCCAACTAGTGGAGCTATTTGCAAAGCGAGAGGAACATGTAATGGTAACGGTAATACTGTTGCATCGATTCCTGGAACTTCTCCTCATGGATGGGGACTAGCTGCAGATTTATCTATACGAGAAAATGGTAAAAAAACTGCTAGGGCATATAGATGGGCACATAATCACGCTGAAGAATATGGACTTGCATTTAGACTTGACAATGAAGACTGGCATGTAGAGCCACTTTATGTTTGCGACATTAATGGAACAAGTGGTGTATATAAAAACTGTACAAGGCAAAAAAATTACTACTGTCCACAAGACTCATCAAAAGGTGCAGTTGGACGAATTGACAAAAATTATTGCCAATATGATTAAGAAAATAAGCTAAACTTATTTTCTTTTTATATATTCATAGCAATATTTAGCGATATTTGATATAATTAAAAAAAGATAAAAAATAAAAACTTCTATAATCAAAGTCAAAACAATTTTGGCTCTAAAGTTAAAGTAATTCAAGATGGATATAATAACACTAGCATAATAGAAGAGTATGCTAAACCTGGTGATATGCTTGGGCGCTCTTGCTATGACGGACAAGAGTATCATAATCATATAGGAATATATGCTGGTAATGGACAAGTAATTGATAATAATGGCCATACAAGCCATCCAATATTAAGTAATAGAAGTCTTAAGGATTTTGTAAGTCACGAAGATATTAAATGCAATGTAATAGTATTACAACTTTACAACTATGATATAGAAGCATACCCAAATCTTAAATACAACTAAAATATTGTAATTCAAAATGACTAAACGGAGGCATAAATGAAAAATATTATATTGTCTTTTATAGAAAATAATATTGAATACATGGTGTATAAAAAGGATAGCAGTTATATAGCATGTAAAAAAGTAAATGATAAAGTTACTCTAGAATTAACAAATGAAGAAAAAGTATTAGTTAATACTATGTTTAATAAGCTTAAGGTGAAGAATCATCTTAAGCTTTCTAACGTTGTATTTGAAGGAGTAGAGTATCAACATTTTTATGATAAAGAAAATGATTTTCATACATTTTTACATGTTGATGGAACTAGACTTGAACTAGAAGAATTTGAAAAATTAAACCTTAAATACAACCATCAAAGTGAAATATTATATCTAGGAAACAGCAATAAAGAAGATAAATTAGTGCACAGACTAGTTAAATGTGGTAAAAAGACTATTCTAGCTTTAATGCTTGCTTCTTCTTTAATACCAAGTACTGCTAATTTAAAAGCATATGCTAAAGAAACTAATAAATTAGAAGTAGTTAGTGAAATAGAAGACTATGAAATAGAAGAAGAAACTAGTCTTTCTAAAGAAGAAAAAATAGCCAATATAAAAGAAGCCATTATGACTAATCCTAATCTAACTGACAATGAAAAAAACAAGATATTAAAAGGATTATCTGTAATAGATGATAACATTGACTATATGGACTATGATTTAATAGTTGAAAGAATGAATTCATTAAAAATAGTTTATCATGAAGGTTATGAGTCAGAAGACTCTCAAAATATAGCTGGAACATATATGCCATATGGAAATGTTATTAATTTTTATTATGCTGCATCATTAGATGAAGTAAATATTTCAGTATTTTACCATGAATTATATCACGCTTTTCAAGGAGAAGGATATAGCAATGTTGGTTTAACCGAACAATTAAATGTAACTCTTAATAGTGAATATGCTGGTGAAGATAATTTTTTTGAAGATACAGGATATGATACTAGATATGTAAAAGCTATGATGGAGATAATAGGCAATGAACCATTTAGAGAATACAACTATAAACCTTTTATTAATGTTATAAAAGATGAGTTTATGAAGATAATACCTGATGAAGCTAAGTTTTATAGTTTAATGACCAGTCTAGCTTCATCTACAAATGTAAGAAATTATGAGAATAAGAGTCTTGAAAGAAACACAGTAGAAGATTTACTAGGAGAATACTATGAAGCTAAGTATAACAAACCTATTTATACTAATCCATATCTTCTTATGCTTATATATAGTTACCATGTAGTATTAGGAAGCAATAATCAAGCGGAAGATGGTTATGAACTATATAGTAGCCATGCAAATTATGATAGTGGTCAATCTAAAGATTATTTTAATACTACTTCAGATAGTTATTTAAAAACACCAGGTGTAACCGTGCATCTAAATTGGCAAAAACAAGACGAAATAATATGTTCAAAAGAGGAAGCAGCAAATATATTAAAAGAGCAATATTCTATGTCTGTTAAAGATGCTATTAAATATGGAGTAATTGAAGAAGTAGATGCAAACAATTATAAGATAGTTAATTATCAGATTAAAGCTGAAAGAATTAATGTGACTGAAGATTATCTAATGGACAATAAGGAACTAATTGAAAAACAAATTGAAGACTTACATGAAAGACGTAAAGAAGAATATAATAATTATTTAATTCAAAAGCGTTTAGATGAAATAAAAAAAGAAATAGAAGATGTTGTAGACAACATGAAAGTAAATAAACTAGCAGAAGATGAAAAGATAGTATATCAAAATAAAAAGGGAGATCTTAAAGTAAATATAGACTCTAAATATGTTAAAAAACTAAATAAGAGACTATCAAAACAAAATCTATTTCAATATAGTTATTCAATTATTCCTGAACTAAATGTTTTATCAATAAAAGTAACATTCCAAAATAATGAAATGAAAGTATATAATATTAATTTAACTAATGGAAAGAGTTATAATGTTAAAAATAAACTTAAAAAATATGGATACGATGACATGGTATTAGATGCTGATTATATATATTTAGAAAAATATGGAGATAAAACTAATATCATTACATATACTAAGATGACAATACCAGAAACAGATTTGATAGATTACAGAGTACAAAGTAAGGGAGAACTTCAAAACAAAAACAAGTATATAAAAGATGGAAAGATTAAACTAAAAGATGATTATATTAATGAGATTAGTAATATAATTAAAAACACTTTCCCAGAAGGTTATAACTACAACGTACAAGTAAGTGGAAATACAGCTTCTTATATATTCTATAATAACAACGATGTACTTGTATATACAGTAGATGCTACTACTGGAGAAAAAGTAGATTTATCTAATAAATATGAAATGAATGAAGGAGTAGATACAAGTAAACTATTAATCTCTGATAACGGAAGCATAGTAGAAGTACAAATAATAGATGGTAATTTAGAGTTTATACCAGCTGTTGGAAGAATAACAAAAGGCAAATAAAACAAAATCATATGATTTTGTTTTTTTACTCTATAAAGTAGAATATTATCAATAAATTTGCTATAATTAAAAAGAGGTATTAAAAAATGAAAAAAGAGCTAAAAAATGAAAACTTCTATAACCAAAGTCAAAATAATTTTGGCTCTTTTAGTAGTGATAAAGAAAATATAGCATCAAGAATAAATGAATCTAGAACCAAGAATAGAATGAATGTAGTTCCTGAATCTAGTGATGAAGAAACAATAGAAAATAATGAACCTTTAGGATCTAAAGACCAATTAACAAATAAATCAGAAGTAGATGAACCAAAGGTGGAAGCAGACAATATACCTTCTGTAAAAGATAAAATTATAAATACATTAAAAAGTAAAAAAGAAACGGAAAAAAAAGGAATCATAAAATATCTATTAAGCCCAGAGCACAGAAAACTAAGAATATTCTTAATAGGAGTTTTAGGTGTAATTGGTTTATTCCTTATCGTAGTGTTAATGATAGCAGTATTTGAAAACATGTTTGGATCACTAGAAATATTCTACTCAGAAGGAGATAACACTACATTTGATACATTTAAAGATTATGAAGTAGGATATGATACAAGCCAAACAGTAAACTTAGTAGAAAATCAAATAAATTCATCAACTGAAGATAATGAACCAGCTACAACATGTGGAGACAGGGGATTCTTCCAAAAGATAAAGAACGATATACTTGGTATATATGATATGTCAGATGCAACTGAATCATGTTTCTATAATTTGGAAAGAGTTAAATACTATCAAGTAGCAATATTAAAATCAAATTTCTTTTATGTCGAAGATATTGATAAAGCATATTCAATAGACATAGATGAAAGTGATATAGACCAAATGCATAAAGAGTATGCTTTACTTTCAAAAACTAAGAAAGAAGAAGTTTATAGAGATTTAGAAGAAAATAATTCAATTGATAGTGAAATAAAAACATTAATACCAACAATATATAGTTATAGTCAAAAAATAGGAAGAAATCCATTAACAATATCAAACGAAGATGTAAGAAACTACAAAAAATCATTATCAGAAATAAAGAAAAACAAGAACGTAGTTGGCTTTTATCCAGGTGTTATTTACAGTACATTTTACTATGCATATGAAACTCAAAGATTAGATGAAAATGGTAACAATACCATTATTGTAGAATTTGGCAATGAAAATGAAACAAATGAAATAAAATTATCTGCTTTAAATACGCTAATTTCTAACAAAATAATAAATAAAAATGATATTGAAAATATGTATAAAGCAACTGTAAAGAAAGGTTATAGATTCTATACATATATAGAGCCTGCTGATGAAGAAGATGAAGGATACTGTTCTGTTCAGTACTCAAGCACTGCATATGATGAACATAAATTGGAATTATTCTTAAGATATGGTCAAGCAGCTTCCAATGATTATGAGACGAAAACAAATGATAATGAAAAATTATACAGAACAAGTGAAAAGTGCTTATCAAAACATTCAGGAATATCCGAAACTATACTAGAAGGTTTTTCATCAAAGGTAGATATTGATGATAAAGAGTATAAACTAGTAAGTGCTAAAAAAAGTGGAAAGAATGTATTAACTGCATCAAACTCTGATGGTGAATACAATTATAGAACAGGATTCATATATTCAAAATTTCCTAGATATATGTCTAAATACAACAACAATACAACAGTTGGAATGGACTACTTAGTAGCCAGAGAAATTGAATTAATTATAGCTAACATATACGACAAAAAAGAATACATGGACATATTCCTAGGATATAAATCAGATGGCTCTATCAATTCTTCAACAATAATTGCTTCAGGAGATTGGACTACATGGAAACAGACAGATCCTGCTTGGGGATCACTAGTAATGGCAACCGCCACTGGAAAAACAATTGCCAGAATGGGATGCTTCTTTACATCACTAGCAATGAGTATTGCTAAAAGTGCGAAGAACATAGTATTAAATAACTTTAACCCAGGAACACTATTACTTGAGGCCCAGAAAAAGGGACTAGTTAGTTCAAGAGGACTAGTAGGAAGTGGTGATGAAGTAATAAATCTAGCTACTGGTAACCAAAGACATGAAATAGTATTTAATTATTTAAACGGTTCATTAAATGATAAAGCATCTCAAATAGCGGGATATATTAATAGTGGTTATGATGTAATGCTAAGAGTTAAATCTCCGGAAGGAGCTAGAATACTGGCTTCAAGAGGATATGGTGATACAGGTGAAGAACACTGGGTATTAGTAACTGGAGTAGAGGGAACAACGATCCATATAGCAGATCCAGGCTACAATATAACAACAATTCCATCTTCTTCTTGGAGATATATAAATGAAGGTATAACTGAAGTTCAATTAATAAAATATTTGTAGGAGAAAAGAATGAAAAATAATAGATTTGAAATAACTATAGTAATTGCACTTTTTGTAATAACATTTATAGTATACTTTGGATATCAAGCATTAGATTTACTATTTAATGGCAACAAATTTACATTTATAACAAATCCATTTAACATCATTAACTGTAAAAAAGATAAGTGTACAGTAGATACTAACTATGATAAATACTTAAAAGATAAGTATTATGTTTACACATCAGACGATATTGTAAAGAATGCATCAATTTCTTATGATGAATCTAATAAAGAATTAAGTGTAACTTTGAAAAAAGAAGAAATAGTTTCACCTAATGAAAACTATTTAATATCTAAAAGAAAAAATATAACTTTTTATAGTATTAACAAAGAAGAAATGACTGAAAGTGAAATAGCAAGTATAAATCTTAAAGGATATGATACAGTTATATATGCATATAAAGTAAATGTAGATATTGATAATGATGGAGTAGTTGAATCTCTTTGCTATTTAAAGAGTTATGGCAATAATGGATATTATTCAGCTCTTGCATATAAAAAAGGTGGATATATAGAAAAAATAGATGAGCAAAAAGAACCTGACTCATACTCAATGATGAGCTATAATATAACAAATATTATAGATATGGGAAAAGATAAAAATCTAGAGATGATTGTAACTAAAGTAGGGTATGACGCAATGGATTACTGCACAATAGTATACAAATTAGAGGAAGGCTCATATAAAGCACTAAATGAATGTGAAATAGTTAGTTATTAAAATTAACTATTTTTCTTTATTTTAAGCATTATTTTTGATATAATCATAAAGAAGAGGGATTTCAAATGGAAAATATAAAATTAAAGTTTACAGCTAAACCTAAAGATGCATTAATATTTGGATTATTCTGTTTGTTTTTGTTATATTTAGTAGCAATAGCTGTATTAAATTTAAACTGGTTAGCAGATAAAAGTAAATTATATGGATTAAGTCCTTTTAAGGCATTTACTCCTAAATATTTAGCTGCAACTATTACTATTTATATCCTAGCTCTTATTGGAGTATTTATGAGTACATCTAAATATTTCTTTGATATGGAAAAGGGATTTGGATTTGGTAAGAAAAAAGATAAAAGTGATGGATGGTCTCGTTGGTTTAAAGACGATGAAATGAAAAGTGCCTACGGCATTAAAAAGATTAAACTAACTGACCCAGAATATAAAAGTGCTGGTATTCCAATTATCTTAACAGACAAAGAAGCATGGGTAGACGATGGTGAAAACCACAGCCTAATCATAGGTGCATCTGGTTCAGGTAAAACTTGGACAATAATCGACCCACTTGTAAAAATATTAGCTAAAGGTGGAGAATCAATGGTTATTACTGACCCTAAAGGTGAAATCTACGAACACAATGCTAATTTACTAAGGGATAAAGGTTATAATGTAGTACTCGTTAACTTCCGTGATCCAGATCAAGGAGCCGCATGGAACCCACTTACACTTCCATATAGATATTGGAAAGATGGAAAAGAAGACAAAGCAATGGAACTTCTAGAAGACCTTGCTATGAACATCTTAGTAGATGCTAATAATAATGATCCATTCTGGCAAAAGTCAGCGGCTGACTATTTTACTGGTCTAGCTCTTGGACTATTTGAAGATGCTAAAAGTGAAGACGAAGTAAACTTAAACTCTATAAATGCAATGAGTACATTTGGTGAAGAAAGATGTGGATCTAGTAAATATGATAAAGAATACTTTAAATTAAAAGGTGAACTATCTAGTGCATACATATCTGCAGCCGCAACAGTACTTGCGCCAGCTGACACTAAAGGTGGTATTACTTCAACATTTAGACAAAAGATAAGAATATTTAGTTCTCGTCAAAAACTAGCAGAAATGCTTTCTTACACAAGCTTTGATGTTAGAAAAATAGGTACAGAAAAAACTGCAATGTTCTTAAAAGTACATGATGAAAAAACTACATACCATGCACTATGTACTATATTCGTAAAACAAGTATATGAATGCTTAATTGATGAAGCACAAAAGTGTCCAAATCAAAAGCTTCCAATTAGAACAAACTTCATACTAGATGAATTTGCAAACATGCCAGCTTTAAAAGACGTAGAGAGTATGATAACAGCATCTCGTTCAAGAAACATGAGATTCAATTTCGTTATTCAAAACTTCTCACAACTTAATAAAGTTTATGGAAAAGATGTTGCAGAAACAATTAAAGGTAACTGTGGTAACATGTTCTATCTTATTACAACAGAATATGCAGCACTAGAAGAACTAAGTAAACTTCTAGGTGATGTTAAACCTAAAGATCCAAAAGAAGGTAAGCCACAAGATCCAATTAGACCTCTAGTAACAGTAAGTGACTTACAACAAATGAAACAATTTGAAATGATTATTAAAAGATGGAGAAACCAACCATATAAAACTAAACATACTCCAAGCTTTAAGATAATTAAAGAAAATGGATTCGGATATGAAGAAGTAATGAGTGGTTACCCTACAAGAGAACCTAAAGAAATCCAAACATTTGATATTAAGAAATTCGTTGATGAACATAGAAAAGAAGAAGATAGTCCATTTGCATCTCCATTTGGTTCACCATTTGTTCCACCTTTCGGAGCGCCAAGACCTGGTAAAACACCAGGAAATGATAAAGCTCCAAATAATGTTGACGATTTAGTCAAAAGAATAGATGAACAAATTGCCAAAATAGAAGCTGAAGAGAAAAATGGTGCAAACAAAAATAATTCTAATGAATTTGAAGAATTAGTTAACAAAAAATTCGAAGAATTTAAAGAAACAAAAGAAGAAAAAGAAGCACCTAAAGAAATAGAAAAGAAAGCAGAAAAGACTGAAAAACCAGAAGGAGACAACAACATGGTAGACATTGATGAACTTCTAAGAAGAATAGATGCTAAGATAGCTGAACTTGAAGAGGAAGAAGAAAATGAAAAAGCAGTTTCAGATGCTACTGTTATAAAAGAAACTCCTATAAAAGAGGAAAAACCTATTATAGAAGAAGAAAAAGAAATAATAGAAGAAAAACCAGTGGAAATACCTAAGGAAACTCCAAAAGAGCCTGAGGTTAAACCGGTTGAAACTGAAATTCAAAAGCCATCTATCAATGTTGATGCAGATAGCATAGTAATGAGTGAACACATCACAGATGATGAGTTCTTCGATGATTTCTTTGGAGATGATGAATAAGCCTATTCCTAGGCTTATTCTTTTCATATTATAAACTAGGTGAAGATATGAAAAGAAAAGTGTATATAGACTTATCTGATAGGGAAGAATATAACAAAAGTCATATTAATGGAATGATTAACATTCCATATGACACTTTACTAAACAATTATTATAAGTTTTTAAACAAAAATGATATATATGTGTTATACTGTAAAAGTGGTAAGTTATCATTAAAATTATCAACAATGTTATCTTACCTTGGATATAACACAATTAATTATAAATAGTAGAAGAAGTGAAAGAAATGCATTATTTAAGTGAAATTGGAGTATATTTAACTAATTTGTTAACAGGCCTAGGAGTGTGGGGAGCAGTTCTTGGTTGTTTTTTCATACTATTTGAATCTATTATCCCACCAGTACCTCTATCAATATTTATTACATTAAACTTTTTGGTATTTGGGCCAATAGTAGGTTTTATAATATCATGGGTATTTACTTGCCTAGGATGCATGCTTAGCTATTATATATTTAAAAAAGGTATAAGTGATAAGTACCTAGAAAAACTAAGAAAAAATGATAAGTTTAATCGCATATTAAAAAAGATTAATAAAATGAGTATATCATCTTTAGTATTACTAATAGCAATTCCTTTTACACCTGCTTTTCTTGTTAACATAGCTGCAGGTATTGCTAGAATAGATACTAAAAAATTCTTTACTGCTCTTTTAATAGGTAAAGTATCTTTAGTATACTTTTGGGGATTTGTAGGAGTAAGCATAGTAGAAGCATTTACAAGACCAATAGTGCTTTTAAGAGTGGTGCCTTTTGTACTTGCACTTTATTTCATAAGCAAATTATTATCTAATAAATTTGATTTATAAAGTAGACTAATAATTAGTAGTGTTTTATAATAAAACTAGGATGTGATAGTATGGAATACGTAGTAGTAGGGCTACTAGTAGTAGTAATAATTCTATTGATTTTATTATTCTTTAAAATAAAAAGATATAATGAAAATAATATAGAACTAAAAATAACAAAAATGCAAACAGACATAGTCAAAGAAATAGGTGACTTTAAATATGACTTTGCTAAAGCTCTTACTAATGATTTTCAAGAAATGAATGATAGAATAGATGCTAGACTAAGTAAAATAAATGATAAAGTAAATGAAAGATTAGATGAAAACTTTGAAAAAACTAATAAAACATTTGATGAAGTATTAAAAAGTTTAGTAAAAATTAATGAGGCTCAAAAGAAACTTGATTTACTATCAACAGATATAGTTGATCTTCAAGGAGTACTAACTGATAAGAAGAGCCGTGGTATATTTGGTGAAGTAAATCTAAATCAAATACTATCAAGTGTATTTGGAGATAAAAACGATAAATTATATAGAATACAATATACTCTAAGTACTGGATCTATTGCAGATGCTATTGTATTTGCACCAGAACCACTTGGCAGTATATGTATAGACTCTAAATTTCCTCTTGAAAACTATAGATACATGTTAGAAAAGGGAATAACAGCTGAAGAAAGACTAAAAAGAGAAAAACTATTTGAAGCAGATGTTAAGAAACATATAGACGCTATAGGAAGTAAATATGTTATTGAAGGTGAAACATCGCAGCAAGCAATAATGTTTTTACCAGCAGAAGCTATCTTTGCTGAAATTAATGCATATCATACAAACCTAATAACATACGCATATGAAAGAAAAGTATATATTGCTTCTCCTACAACCCTAATGAGCTTATTAACTATTATACAATCAGTATTAATGGGTATGGAAAGAGATAAATATGCAAGCATAATACATAAAGAATTAAATAAATTAGGAGAAGAATTTGATCGCTATAAAGAAAGATGGGAAAAATTATCTACTCATATGGAAACAGTTAATAAAGATGTAAAAGATCTTCATATAACTACTGATAAAATATCAAAAAGATTTGATTCAATTAATAATGTAGAAATACAAAAAGAAATAGAATAATCGAAAAGATTATTCTTTTTTTATGTTATTTGATATAATAAAACTATAATAGGAGTAGTATGGTATGTATATAGACGATATAGAAATAGTTGACTTTGATATTATATATAACAAGAAAAAATTTAAAACCCAAAATCTATTAATATCTATTATCTTATCAATGCTACTTATTTTCATGTCATCTCTTTTATATGAATCAAGCTATGCATCTTCAAAAAGAATAGATAATGATATATATGGAGATTTAATAGAAATAGATAATTTAAAACTTAGTAAAACAGTTAATAAAATTAGATTCTCTCACTTTGAAAAAGATAAAAATACTATTTATTATTCAGTAATGCCTAAAGAAGGTAATAATGTAGATAATATATACATTGAATTATTAAATGCTAATAAAGAACTAGTATATATAGAAAAGTTTGAATCAAGTAATGAACTATCTACATTTGTTACTAATGAAGAATCTATTACTCTAAATAATAAGGTAATGGATGAAATAAAATATGCCAGTATAGTAACAAATGAAAAAGATATGATAGACTTATTAGTTGATAAAGAATGCAATCTAAATACAATCAATTTAGAAGAAGACATATATTTAATTAAAGGTGAAACTAAGAAAATAAAAATAAAAGAAGATAATGAATGCAAAGTATTAACTAAATTAAGTATAACTACTGATAATGACAATATATCAATAGAAGAAAATAAAATAAAAGGAATTAAAAAGGGAGAAGGCACTGTTAAAATAAATGTTGCTTCTTCTACCAAAGAAATTAAAGTAGTAGTAACAGATTTACTTGTCATGACGCCTAATAACTATGACAAAAACAAATCCTTACTAACATGTAAAAAATATTCTAAAGAAGATAATGATGTTATAGACAAAGTACTAGAATATAAAATAAACGAAGTAGGTTATCAAACAAGAGCCGCAGCTGTAGAAGCAGCTAGATTCTTAACACTAAACTTTCCATACAAGATAAACTATTTTGCAGAAAATGGAAGACTAACAAGCAAACCAACTGTAGATGGTGAAGGAAGATATTATCACAAAGGACTTTATCTTCATGAATCTAGATTTAGTAATATAGACTTATCACTTAAAATGAATGGACCAGCTCCATGGGGATGTAATATATATAGTTATGTTCATAAATCAGCAACTTCAAATGGACTAGACTGCTCTGGCTTTGTGACATGGGTACTAGTGCAAGGTGGATTTAATCCGGGCGATATAGGAGCAGGTGTAACAAATGGAAAACAAGACTTAACTGACCTAGGTCCTAAAGAAAGAGTATCTACTTCTTTAAACAATAAAACACTAAAAGTAGGAGATTTATTAAGTGGTGATGGAGAAACATATAATGCTTATACAGGTGGCCATATAGCAATACTAGTTGGAATAAAAAATGATCACTACTATGTAGCAGAAGAACTATGGGCAGGCCCTTCAAGAGCGCTAGGAGCAGTAATAGAAGAGTACACAAAAGCAGACTTTATAAAATTTTTCTACTGGAGAATTGACATGAATTCATTCTACAAAGAAGATGGAAAACTAACAGATTACTGGAGTTAGTAATATTGAAGAATAATGAAAAATATGATATAATATGAACTAGAAAAGGAGGACAATTATGATATATACAATATTAGCTGTTTTACTAGTTATTGTACTAGGATCAATCAAACAAATTGATGAATATGAAAGAGGGATTAAGTTTAGATTCGGTAAGTATTCAAGAACTATGAACCCAGGATGGTCAATAGTACTTCCAATAATTGAATCTTACAAAAAAGTAGATATCAGAACTAAAGCAGTAGACGTTCCAGAACAAGACGCTATTACTAAAGATAATGTATCTATTAGAATTAATGCTGTTCTTTATTTCAAAGTATTCGACGCATCAAAAGCAATATTAGCAGTTGAAAAGTATAACTATGCAGTATCACAACTAGCTCAAACAACAATGCGTAATGCTGTAGGTGAAGTATCACTAGACGAATTACTATCTGAAAGAGATAAAATAAGCTCTAAGATATGTAAAATAGTTGATGAAGCAACTGATGAATGGGGAATCAAAGTTGAAAACGTTGAATTAAAAGACGTAAGACTTCCTGAAGAAATGAAGAGAGTAATTGCTCGTGTAGCAGAAGCAGAAAGAGAAAAAGAAGCAGTAATCACTAAATCAAGAGGTGAAGTAGAAGCTAGTGAAAACCTAGTTAAAGCTGCTGATAACTTAACAGCTTCTCCAGGAGCTCTACACTTAAGAACTCTTGAAACTTTAAACGATATTTCATCAGACCAATCTAACACAATAGTATTTGCAATGCCAATTGAAATACTAGAAGCAATTCAAGGGCTAAACAACAAATTAAACGATAAAAAATAAAAGGCTTTAAAAGCCTTTTTCTTTAGGAGAAGAAAATGAAAGTAGAGAACATAGGAATATCATTTGGAATAAACGAAATATTAAAAGATGTATCTTTTGAAGTAAAAGAAGGAGAACATCTATTTTTAGTAGGCCCTAACGGAGCAGGTAAAACAACTCTTTTAAAAGCTATCATGGGCGAAACACCTTTAGACAGTGGAAAAATAACTATAAATAAAAATGAAGAAATATCTTATCTTCCACAAGTAATAAATGATGATGTTTTCCCACTTGATAAAACAGTATATGACTATCTACTTTCAGCTAGAGATGTAACTGCTATAAAGAATGAAATAAACTCTTTATATGAAGAAATAAGCTTATATCCTTCTAAAGAAAAAGTACTTTTAAAAAAAGTATCTAATCTACTAAATAGATTAGAATACTTAGAAGAAGATAAAATAGAAGACATACTTTTGCAGATAATTGAAGGAATGAACATAGATATATCAGTGCTAGACAAAAAACTAGGTGAGCTATCAGGTGGCCAAAAATCTAAAATAGCATTTGCAAGAACCTTATTTGCAAAAAATAGTATACTTTTGCTAGATGAGCCAACTAACCATCTAGACAAAGAAACTAAAGAATTTGTAATGAACTACTTAAAAAATTATAAAGGCACTATACTATGTATATCTCATGACACTGAGTTTTTAAATGAAGTATGTACTTCTATACTTTATATAGATAAGAATCAAAAGAATATAAGCAAGTATAACTGTACATATAAAGAATTCCTAAGACTTAAAGAAGAAAAAGAAAAAGCTATTTTAAGAGAAAAAGAAAAACAAGATGAAGTGATAAAAAAATATGAAGCCATAATTAATAAATACAAAACATCTTCTGGAAAAAGAAAGAAAATGGCTATGGACAGAGAAAAGAAACTAGAAAAAATCTTAATGGATAAAATAGAAGCACCTTCTAAAGTAAAAGAAATAAATATGAAAATAGAAAAAGCTAAAGAAGAAAATAAAGTTCCATTAGAAGTTAATGATTTATGCTTTAAATATTCTACTGAAGAATATATAATAGATCACATTAGTTTTAGTTTGTACAAGGGAGAAAAATTCCTAGTAGTAGGTGAAAATGGAATAGGAAAGTCAACTCTATTAAAGCTAATAACTAATCGCCTTTCACCAAATGAAGGAACAATTAAAATAGGAAACAAGATAGATATTGCTTACTATGCACAAGAATTTGAAATGCTAAATGAAGAAGAAACTATCTTAGAAAACTTTAGAGATACTTCTCTTACTCCAAATGAAATAAGATCAGTACTAGGAAAGTTCCTATTCTATGGTGACGATGTATACAAAAAAGTAAAGGTATTGTCTCCTGGAGAAAAGGCTAGGTGTACACTTGCTAAAATATATGTAAGTAAAGCTAACTTCTTAGTGCTAGATGAACCTACTAACCATCTAGATATTGAAACTCAAAAAGAAATAGCCCTTGCATTTAAAAACTATAATGGAACTATGCTAATAGTTTCGCATAACACCGACTTTGTAGAAAATTTAGGAGTAGAAAGAATGCTTCTTTTACCAGAAGGAAGAATATATTTCTATGATAAAAAAGTAATAGATTTTTACAAAGAACTTAACACAGAAAAATAAAAACGATGTCAATACTTGTCAAAGAAAAGTAAATTGTAATTGACAGCCCAATATGATAAAATATTTTATAGGAAAATAAGGTGGTTATAGTGGATACTAATAGAGAAGCGGTTTACAGCTTAATCTCTCTACTAGTTAAAAAGGCAGGGTTTGATGTTGGCAAAAACGTTGCTGAAGAAGAATTAATAAAAACTAGAGATGAAATACAGAATTTGTTAAGAGACAAAAAACGAGGGCAAGCTAAAGAAACCATAAAACTAATGGAAAAATTAAAGCAAAGAGAAGCTTTCTGGCTAAACAATGCTGAGGTTATTGGTAAGAATTTAATAAACCAATACTTAGATGGAAAGTCCTCTAAAGAAGTATTACCTGAAATAGATAGGTTAGTAGAATTAGCCAACAAAGGAACTAACAATTTACAGGTATCAAAAATATATGAAAGAGTAAATGAACTTAATAACGACTATAACCAAATTAAAAGTAAAATAGAAAATAACAGTTATATAAACACTGAAGAAAAAGAAATCGATTATAAATTTAAAACTTATTTAGAAAATAAAATATCTTCACTAGATCAAGAAATCTATGAAATAGAGCAAGAATTAGATGAACTAAGAGATAATGAAACAAAAGATATGTCTATAGTAAGTAAGCTAACAAATTACAACGAAAACTTAAGACAAAATCTTCAAAGATTAAACAAAGCATCTGATGTTAATAATAACTCTGATCTAAGTTTTGAAATCTGGGAAAAGCTTCAAACAACAAGAGAGGATTTAGAAATAAAGCTAGAAAAGTCAGTAGACGCTTTAGCTAAAACAGAAGAAATGCTAAATGATGTAAGAAATAATAGAAGAACTCTTAGTAAACGAAGAGAGCTTCTTGAAAATGAAAGTTCTATATGTAGAAGCAAATTATCAAATGTTGATAAGAAGTTAGAAGAAGATGACTATATAAATAAATCTGAACAAATAGTAGATGCTTCTAAAATGGAATTAATAAATCTTGAAAGAGAAGCACTAATAAACAAAAAAGATGTAATATATGTAGATGCATCAAAAGTAAAAGAAGAACTATTGAAAGCATGGGATGTTAAAACTAATCCTTTACACATAATAGTAATGAAAAATGAAGAAGATGGTCCAAAACCATCAGAAGAGAATAAAAAAATAAATATGAATTGGAATGGTGATATAAATGAACTATAAAGCATTAGAAGATTTAATAAATATATTAGTAAAAAAAGCAGGTTATAATGTAACTGAAACTAAAACATCTGAAGATATAGAAGAATTACAAAAAAGATTAACTTCACTAGAAGAAGCTAAAGAAAAACTAGAAAGAAAAATCTCTAGTGATAACTATATTAACAAAGATGAAAAGAATAAAGATTTAGAAGAAAAGAAATATATTGAAAGTTCTATAAATATATTAACTAGTCAAGCAGACAAAGGTCTAATAGTAGAAAGTGAACTAGAATCTTTAAATGAACAAGCAAGAATTCTAGACTTAAAAATAGAAAACAGAACATATGAAGACAGAACATCTAAAGCTATAGATGATTTAAATTCTAAAACTATTGAAGAAGAAATAGATAAAGTATCAGCAGTTATTAAAGAAAAACATGATTCTCCTTCAGAACTAGGACAAGAATTATTAAAAGCCTTCAAAGCTGGTAAAACATTTGACCAAATTAGACCAATGTTTGAAAAGTTAATAAACTTAGCAACTGATGAAAATAAAAAAACAGTAGAAGAAATAGACAATACTAATATATTTGAATTAATGGAAAAATACGCTAAAGAAAAAGATAGTGTATCTAAGAGAATTCAAAAAGGTGGATACAGCACTAAAGATGTTAAAAATGGTATAGATGAAAAGAAAAAATATCATAGTAAGAAAATAACATCTTACAACAAAACACTAGATGCTATTGAAACTAGAAAGAAAGAATTAAAAGAATTAGTTGAAGAATCTAAAGAGCTATATGCTAAAACTAGAGAAGAAAGAATTAAGAAAGAAGAATTATTAAATGAATATACTGAAAAATTATATTCATCAAGAGAAATAACTCAGTATATGGAAGAATTTAATAAATATCTAGATTACTTAAAAGATGAAATATTAGGAAATAAGATTCTAGAAGATAAATATACTTCTGATGTAATCATGTACAATGATGAAATAAGAACTTTAGAGCTTAATATTAAAACAATTAATGGTAAGATCTTAGATGAAGAAAATTGCTTAGAAGTAGTAGAAAGTAAAATGGAAGCTCTTGAAGATAACTGCTTAGATAGAATCGATGATGAATTATCTTATCTATATAATGCTAGTAGATTAGAAAGCTTAACTAATGAACAACAATACTTCTATGTAAATGTAGATACAATTAAAACTGAAATCGCTAATATATGGAATAAGGGTAATAATTCTGATTCATATGAAAGCTCTTATACTTCTTACTTAGAAGAAAAAGAAGAAGAGGAAAAGCCAGAGGAAGAAGAAGTAGAAGAAACTACTACTGAACCTGTAAAAGAAGATAACGATTCAATGTATGAAGAAGTAAACTATGAAGAACCAGTAAGAGATACATTTGATGATGAAGAAATTGCTGATTCAATAGACGACTTAATTGCTGAATCTGATGATGATGATGATGATGACTCAGAATTTGGTTCAGACGTTGAAGTATACGAAACATTAGAATAGAGAAATCTATTCTTTTTTTATGCATAAAAAAATAGCCGTTAGGCTATTTTAAAAATAATATTACAAGAAGTCCAGCTATTAAACAATAAATTGAAAAATACCATATTTTTCCTTCTTTAACAAGCTTTCTAAACCACTTAATTACTAATAAAGTAAATACAAATGCAGCAAGTGTAGCAACTCCATAGTAAAGCCACAACTGACCACTAATAGATCCTTCAAATAAATCTTTTAACTCTAACGCAGTGGCGGCAAGACTCATTGGAATATAAAGTATAAATGAGAACTTAAATGCAGTATCTCTAGATAAATCACTAACCATACCACCAACAATAGTTGAACCACTTCTACTTATTCCTGGAAGAAGTCCTAGTATTTGAAATGTTCCAATCTTTAAAGCATCTATTGGTCTAATATCTTTATCTGTTTTCTTTCCATCAAATTTTCTAATCCAAAATAGTAGGGCAGCAGTAACTATAAGTGAAATACCAACTATCTTTACATTACTTTCTATCTTATCTAGTAAGTCTAACTTCTTAACTATAACTCCTACTAAACCTGCTGGAATACAAGCTATAACAAGAAGCCAACAATATCTGAATTCTAATAGATTAGTTTTCTTTGATATGTAAGAAAAGAAACCTTTAATAAGCTTAAGTATCTCTTTTCTAAAAACAATTATAACTGCTATTAAGCTACCAGCATTAGTTAGTATTGCAAGTGTATCATAATTAATATTGGCATTTATAATTTTAGAAAATATTAGTAAATGTCCACTTGAACTTATTGGAAGAGCCTCAGTAATACCTTGTACTATTCCAAGAAAAATATATTTTAAAAATTCTATCATTTTATCACCTATTTAATTATATAATAAAAAGCACTTAAAAGAAATAAAATATTTTAGGTGAATAAAAGTGCTTAGAATAATAGCTTTTCTATTAGGAGTATATTTATTATCCATAGGAGTACTATTTACTATAGTATATTTAAATCTATTAACAATGGGTTACTCTATAAAAGAATATATATTGTTCATAATTACAAGATATGAAGTCTTAACAAGCCTTATAGGTATACTATTAATAACACTAGCAATGAAAAAAGGTATAAAAAGAAAAAGAAAGTGAATAATATAAATGAGGAGGAAAAATGAAAAAAGTACTATTATTAATGCTATTAACTCTTTTTATAGTAGGATGCTCTATTAAAAATACACCAAGAACAAAAGTGGATGAACTATTTAAAAAATATCAAAACTTAGATGAAGATGTTCTATCTGATTTAGAATTAACTTCAGAAAGTTCAATGTTTACTGAAGAACAAAAACCTGCATATATAAGTGCTATTAGAAGACAATATACTGATATGACTTATGAAATAACTGATGAAAAAATAGATGGTGATGTAGCAGTAGTAACAGTTAACTTAGAAGTATATGACTTATATAAAGCACAAAAAGAAGCAGAAGATTATTTAAATAGAAATGCATTAGAATTTACTAATGATAATATATTTGATAATAATAAATTTCTTAATTTTAAAATAGATAAAATGTCTAAAATAGATGAAAGAGTAAACTATACTATAGTAATAGACTTAACAAAAAAAGATGGAAAATGGCAAGTAGAAAAATTCAGTAGTGATACACTTAAAAAGATACATGGTACTTACAATTATGAGAACGATTAGTTCTCATTTTTTTGACGTAAAATAGTAGGAAAACGATTAAATACGTGATATAATTATTATATGCTCAGGATATTATAGTAAGGAGGAAGAAACATGCTAAAAAACAAAAAGAAATTAGTACTTATAATAGTAATAGTATTAGCAGTTTCTCTAACTCTAATACTATCTTATTTTCCTTTTACATTTTCTGAAAAAATAACAGACTCAGGATGGGACGGAGTAGTAGCTACATCTTTCTCTGGTGGAAATGGAGAAGAAGACAATCCATATGTAATAAGTTCTGCAGGAGAACTTGCTTATTTAAAAGAATTATTAGAAGGCGAAGATGCTCCTTTATACATAGATAAAAACTACATAATTACATCTAGTTTTAACTATGGAGGATACGATTTAACTATCAACAATGCAGAAGCTTTTAAAGGTAGTATTGATGGACAAGGATCAACAATAAGTAACTTTAGAGTAGATAAGCACATATTTAATAGTATAGAAAATTCTAGTTTTAAAAATATAAATTTCAAAAAAGCAAAATATGTATTAACTACTGGATCAGGAGCATTCTTATCAAATGAATCTAAAGAAAGTACTTTAGAAAACATTGTTGTAAATGTAAATGTAGTAAATGATTCTTCTTTTGGTGGATTAATTTATAAAGATGAAAAATCTACCTTAGAGAATATAGTATTATATGAAAACATTGAATCATCAACAAATGATTATTCTGTATTAATATATGAAGCAACTGAAACAACAATTAAAGATGTACTTGTAAAAAGAGATACCTACGATTTAATAAAAGTAGACAATGCATCTTTAGAAAATGTTTCTTACTTTAAAATAGTAGGAGATAAAATATCTCTAGAAGATGCTGACTCAATCAATGAATACAAAAATGAGGATTATAAAATAGTAGTAAGTGGAGAGAATTTTCTTATTAAATCAACTGCTCCAGTAAGAGCACTTAGAAGTGCTCCTAGATTTACTTCATTAGTATTTGAAGAACATGATACTGAAGTAACTAGTGATACTGTTTATATAAATGATCTTGAAGCAGACTATAACTACTATATGGGACTAAACTATGCTTCAAGTACTAATGGAACTCTTCCAACACTTGATAATAAACATGTATATGGAGATAATAACTTAGTAAAAGTAATGATAAGTTACTCATCAGTAGGAGATAACTTAACAGGACATATTGGATACGATAGTAATGAAAGACAAACCAAAATGGTTTACTATAAATACTTACCAGTAGTAAATGGAAAAGTAGATATAACACTTATTGATAATCCGTTTACATATAGACCAAATAATAAAGGATTTAACGGATGGATAAGTGATACAACAGGTGTAACATTATCACTAGATAGAACACTTTATGAAAGACACGCCACTGTTGATGCAACTAGTAATGGAGAGGGTGGATACAACGATATAGCACTATCTTTCCATGCTTCATGGGTAGAAGCTAAAATAGCAAATGTTACTTCTTCTGGATGGGCAAGCGTATTTAGTGAATTTGATAGCCCTGGATTAGTTGAAATAGAAACAAGTAGATATGTATGTGATCCATATGATATGAGTGGATATTACCATAGATACACTGCAGGATTCTATGAAAGATATACAGGATATGATAGTAATGGTAACTATGTAAATAACCAAAGATGTTGGAGTTCTTCATGTACTTACTATACAGAAATAAATGGTGAATACTATGATGAAAATCAAACTTACTACTACTGGACAGGTAATTCTTTTGCGCAGGTTAATCCAAATAGTTTAAATATTAACTGTTATACTGAGATGATAATTTCTCCTGATCAAGACATGGCAGGATATTATGTAAACAGAACATTCAGTAGAGGAGCATCTTACACTGGATACTATAACTTGTCAGGTAACATGGTAAGCGGAACATGTAACTCAAGCTCTTGTACATACTACGAATTTTTACAAAGCTTTGATGAAAATGGAGACTCTTATGAAATTGAAGATGGTAAAACATATTACTATTTAGCAACAAGAGATACTAATATTGCATATTTAGCAGGAAACGTAAGTGGAACATGGGGAAGTTCCTATACTAAACCATTTACTTTCACAGGACTACTAAACGGAACTAGAAGTAGCTATACATGGAATGTAAATAACACTAACGTAAATATATATAACGATACAACTATAGAAAACATGATAATAAACTCTAACAAAGCATATTCAAATGCTGACCCATCACTTTCTTCAACAACTTCTGGTGGATGGTATGGAACCACAACGTATTATGCTAATGTAGTAGCTAATTATCATAACTTAAAAATAGGAAGAGGACTAAGAAGAAGTGGGAGTAATACTAACTTCGATTCTTTCGTAGGAGGAAATGAATCTACTGGATCTTCTTCTTCAAATACAAAATATAATTTAATAATAGAATCAGGATATTATAGTAGTACATCTATTACAGAAGCACCGGCTAGACAAAGCTCTGATACATTATATATTCAAGCTAATGCTGTTTATGGAAATGATTATGATAGAGTAAAAAATAATAATGATAACTTGGTAGTAAGTAACTGCGCTGCAGGATCTTGGGCAGGTAAAATCTATTCTTCAAGAGAAAGTGCAGTATCACTAACAGTAAAAAGTGGATCGTTTGGTCAAGGGAAATATGACATGTATGCAGGAATATATGTTGGAGGACTAAGTTCAGGTTCTTGGAATGCTGCGAGAAGTGCTAAAATTGAAGGTGGATACATTTATAACTTAATCGGTGGACCACTTACTGCATCTAATAGAAGTACTAAGAACGATACATATATTTACCAAACAGGTGGTAAGATAGATGTAAT
This sequence comes from Caryophanales bacterium, assembly GCA_016292035.1. Classification (GTDB taxonomy): domain Bacteria; phylum Bacillota_I; class Bacilli_A; order RF39; family UBA660; genus RUG727. Next base: position 26,840 of record JAEEZR010000014.1, on the reverse strand, counting down.
AGTAGCTGGAGCAGGAAGAAGTGCCACTTATGGTAACAGAATTGTTTCACTAACAGGTGGACAAGTTAACTACAGCGTATTTGGTGGATCTAATGGATCAGGTACAGACGCTACTGATGGAGATGGAACACTTAACGGAACAAGTTACATATATGTTGGTGGAAAATCAACAGTTGGAGATAATACACTTGTTAACAATAGTAACACTCTTTGGGGAGCAGAAGCTGGAAGTGTATTTGGAATAGGAAACGGTAAAAGCGGATCCTCAGGTATAGGATCTAATGACTCATCTAATATAATAGTAGATGGAGAAGCCTTAGTAAGACGTAATGTCTATGGTGGAGGAAACTATGGAGCTACTGGACTATCTGGTTCAGTATCAAATACAACAACAAACATTAAAGTAATAGGCGGAACTGTCCATGGAGACGTTTATGGTGGAGGAAACCAAAACGGAGCAGGTGACTCTTCAACATCAGCTACAATTAATCTAACACTAGCTGGTGGAACAGTAGACGGAAACATGTATGGTGGATCAAATATATCTGGAACTATATATGGAGCTGTAAACCTTAATGCAAATAGTGGAACAGTAGATAAAAACATCTATGGTGGAGGAAAAGGTAATAACACATACGTTAGAACAAATGTAAATGTAACAGTAGCAGGCGCTACTATTAATGGAAATGTCTATGGAGGAAGTGCTTTTGGTACTATAAATTCAACCTCATCTTCCGGTTCATCTTATGGTAATACAACAGTTACAGTAAATTCTGGAACTATAAGAGGAAGTGTATTCGGAGGAGGACAAGGAAGTAACACTTACACACCTCATGTTCAAGGAACGATTACAACGACTATTAATGGTGGAAGTATAACAAGCGTTTATGGAGGACATGACCAGGCAGGAAATCACGCTAATACTAACCACGTAAACTTAAATGGCGGAACAATTGAAAATGCATTTGGTGGAGGAAATAAATCAAGTGTAACAACAACTAATGTACATTTAAATGGAGCCGATGTTAACTATATTTATGGAGGTTCTAATGAACAAGGATCTGTTTCAACAGCAAATGTACTAATAGAAAATGGTGAAGTAAGCTACGTTTATGGTGGTAACAACATAGGAGGAAGCTGCAGTACTGCAAACGTAACTGTAGATGGAGATGCAACTATTCAAACAGCAGTATTTGGTGGAGGAAACAAAGTAAATGTTGGAACATCTAATGTTAGCTTAGAAAGTGTTGGCACTGCAATACCTAATGTATTTGGTGGAGGAAACGAAGCCAGTGTAACAACAGCAATAATAAATTCATCTGGAGCAAGTATAACAAACCTATATGGTGGATCAAATACAACTGGAACTGTTAATAACTCAACTATTAATCAAAATAACGGAAGCGTAACTAACATGTATGGTGGTAATAACCATGGTGGTACTACAAATAATGTCACAATAAATTATAATTCAGGAACATCAACAAATGTATTTGGTGGAGGAAACGAGGCAACAAGTAGCGTTGCCACTATAAACTTAATAAACGGAAACATAACAAATGTATTTGGTGGAGGAAATCAAGCAGGTCTTACAAATACTACTATAAATGTTGGAAACAATACAAACACAAATAATCTAAATATAACAAATGTATATGGGGGATCAAATGAAAATGGTGTAGTAACAAATCCTACTATCATAATAAATAAAGGAACAATTGCTAACGTGTATGGTGGTAATAACCTAGGAGGAACAACATCAGCATCAAATATAACAATGAATAACGGTACTATAACTGGAACTCTATATGGTGGAGGAAACAGAGCGGTAGTAACAGGAAATGTAAACGTTACGCTAAATGCTGGTAATATCGGAACTGTATTTGGAGCAGGAAACTTAGCAAATGTAAATCAAAATGTTTCATTAAACTGTAAAAACATATCAGTTACTAACTCTATATATGGAGGAGGTAATGAAGCAGAAGTACTTGGAAATACTACAGTTAATCTATCCGGAACAAGCGCATCTAGTGTATATGCTGGAGGTAATGGTAGAACAGCAGTAGTAAGAGGAAACACAACAATAAATGTAGGAAAAAATACTACTGTAGGAAGCACTTCTAGTACAGGAGTAGCAGGAAGCGTATTTGGTTCAGGTAACCAAGCAGCAACAGGTGCTTATGAAACAAACAACTCTAAATCAATTGTAAACATACTCGGTGGAAGTATCTATGGTAATGTATATGGAGGAGCTAATACATCAGTAGTATATGGACAAGCTGAAATAAAAATAGGTAAAAATGCTGTAAACGACAGCACTATATTAAATAATGTTGATTACTCTAATATATATATAAGAGGAACAGTATTTGGTGGAGGAGAAACCAACGAAGCAGGATCAGAAACATTCAACTATGACTCTATATCAGTAACAGATGGTATAAGAATGACAATAGATGCAAGCGATTATAATAGCTTCATAATTGAAGGATCTATATTCGGTTCAGGTAATGCCTCAAACACACCAGCAGATAAAGAAAGTACTGTAACTATAAGAAACTACGGAACACTAGAAAATCCAGAGTTTAACTTATCAATACAAAGAGTAAAAAAACTAATAATAAATAATTCAGTAATAGAATTATCTGGTGTAAGAGACTCAACCGATGACTACCATCCAACAGACTTATTTAGTTTAAACAGAATTAAGAGTATGGAAATTAGAAATAATACAGTATTATTCCTAAGAAGAGGTACTAACTATCTAGAAGAAGTTAAATCACTAGATAACAATGGAAATAAAGCAACAGTAAATATTAACAACGGTGTAGTTACTAAAAATACTGATAATAGAATATATATTCAAGAAGGAAAACATATAAATGTAGCTCACGATGGATCTGCAACAGACTATGCTAACGTTTATGGAATGAGTTTCTTTGGAATGTATACAATATCCGCAACAGGAAGAATAAACATGAAAATGTTTGATCCAGAAATAACTAATGGAACAACTGCTTCATGGGCAGATATACCAACAGCTGGTTCTTATGTTCTAGCTAAACATGAAACTAATCATAATACAAAGGTAGATGGATTCTATTCAAACTTCTTTGATGAAGAAAACATGGTATATAATGTAGACTACATTGAACCAACACCAGCAGCATCAACTTATTACTACTGGATGGTTGGAGAAAATGTAATAGAATATACTGTTAACCTAGTAGCATCTAAGTACTCAACATTAGGTACCGTTGAATTGTCTCTAAGAGGACTTGATAAACCTAATACTTCTTTCCAATTACTAGGATTTGACTATAGTGCTCTAGCTGATAATGTAACCCTTATAGACAAGAGTCAAATAAGAGGTATAGCTTCATCAACAGATATAGCAAATAGTACATTTGGTCTTAGTATGACATCAAGTAATAAAGGATGGTTAAACTGGGGTTCTACTTCATTTTATAGTAATGAACAAACCCCATATGGTGGAACTACTTACTATATTGGTGATAACTCTAATGAAGCACCATCACTACTATTCTACTTAAACCACTTCAAAAACCTAACTGAAACAAGAGACATGGGAACAGTTGCTATACAACTAATGGCTATAACAAAGATAGACGATATCAACAGCCAACTTCAAAGAATAGTAATAACTGTTAACTTATCAACAGCAATATATACAACAAGTGAATATGAAGGTACTATGACACCTGGTAAAAAATATGAGTTATTCACATCAACTACTACTAAAATAACAGATGACTCATCATTATCAGCATATTATTCACTATATAGTCATGGAAACAACCTTTACAGAACTGGTTATAAACATGTACTTACTAGTAACTATGCACTTCCAACTGGAACAAAATTAACGCTAATAGACTTATCATTAACAACACCAAGATATTATTACTATGAGGTAACTTCTTCAGATGAAGCTGCGTTCCAGCAGGAATTAAGTAGATATAATGAAGTAAGTTATCCACTATCGAAATTTAAACTAATGGACACTGTAAGTAATAATAATTATAGTGATAGTACAATGAATAGCTTATACTATAATGGAGAAGACACACTAGAAGAATTTATAGTGCAGATAGACTTCGCCAATGCAAATATAAATAGTAATGTATATGACAGATACTTATATCCAGAATTACAAGACTCAAGTGGTAACCTAATAATAGGTGCTCTAGCTATTCAAAGAGATAACTTGAAGTTTAGCTTATATAATGATGCAGCATCTTTAATTGAAGTAAATGCATCAGTAGATAATAATACTTTCTATAATGGAAGTAAAGCTCCAATATATGTAGAATCTTCATTACTTACTGAAGAAGAATCTTCAGATATAATATATGATACTAAATATTATGAAGATTACATGGGACTAGTTATTTACTTAACACATGAGGTAAATAATGGATCAAGTACATCTATAGAAAAGGTAAGTGGTAACATTCTTCTTGGTACATACTTTACTATTAATGGAGTAAACTACTATCCAGACGCTACTGGTGAAACAAGACTTAAATATGCTGATAGAATAGGTAACATATCATCACAAATATCATTTAACCTAGAAGGAGCTAATATCCCAACAGGAAACTATACATTAAATATAGCAATGTTTGGATCTAGTGATGGTATGCACTATCCATCAGATACATCTAAGATATCTGCAGTAAAAGAAATACCTATAAGAATAGTTCAAAGTAACTATGGTTTAAAAGCAGCAATAGATGATACATCAATGATTATTGTAAATACTACTGATGAAGAAGCTAGATATTTAACTGGTAAAGTTAATTATTCTTCCTATTTAGCAGATCCTAATATAAGAGTAAGGTTATATAGAAGAAACTATGAAACTACATATAGTACTGACTATGAATTAGTAGATTTAAAAGATTATATTCAAGATAATTTAACACTATCTAATATAGAAAACTGTTATATTCTATTTAGAACTCCAACAGAAGAGAAAAACTTCTTACTAACACTTAAAGAAGAAAGACTACTAACAGGTACTTATAGAATGGATTTTGAACTATATGACGCTAATTCGTTTATAGGAAAACATGAACTATACTTTGTAATAAAAGATAAATATTATGAGTAATCATAATATTTATTTTTTTAAAAATAATGTTGCAATTTGACGAGCACTGCTTTATAATAAATATGTATGGTAGGAGTGTATATCATATGTACAAATTGTGTGGTGGTTTTGAATGGCTAGAGAGGTAATTGTTAAAGCAGAAGACGTAAAAAAACGTTCTGTACTATCTAGAATTATTAAGATCACATTACTAATAATATTGCTTCTATTATGCGCATTATACTTTACCTTAGGTTTGGTATATAGGGAAGGTGCTTTCACAGTAACACTGGGAGAAGGACAAGATGAATCTAGTGGACTTGTAGTATTTGATGATATTACTAGTGCTAGAGGGCAAAGAAGACTTGATGCTATCCCAGTAAATGATATGGATAATATTTCATATAAGTGGCTTCCAGACAATATTGACAAAGAAGCGGATGGATCACATAACGGAGACAACTACTTAGCTTACAGCTTCTATGTAGAAAACCAAGGTGATAAAACATACAACTATTTCTACGAATTAGTAGTAGATAGTGTAGTAAAAGAAGTAGATGACGCTATTAGAGTAAGAATCTATGAAAATGGAGTAGACACTACATATGCTAAGATAGCAGCCGATGGTAAACCTGAGCCTCTGACTGAAGCGTTCAAACTTGACCTAAAAAGGCCAATAAAAGGACAATCAGTAGTGGTCAAGAAGAGAGAAAACTTTTCACCAAAAGATACTGATAGATATACAGTAGTAATTTGGATAGAAGGTGACGACCCAGAGTGCTTAGATAATCTCATAGGTGGTGCTATAAAAATGCATATGATAATAACAGAAGAACCAAACGAGTAGTTAGGAGAGAAAAAGAATGAAAAATAAAAGAAACAAAAGAGGCTTTCGTTCATTAGTATTATTGTTATTCTTAACAATAATTATGTTCGGAACATCAACTTATGCATGGTTTACAGCTAACAGAGTTGTAACAATCAACTCATTAGATGTACACGTTGAAGCAAGCAATGGTATCCAGGTATCAACAGACGGTGCTAGCTGGAAATCTGTAATTACTAATGCTGATATTAGAACAGGATATGTAGGAAATGCTAACCAAGTTCCTGCAACAATAACAGCTGTATCAACAGACGGAAGACCAAACTCATCAGGAAGACTTAATATGTATTCTTCAATCGTTGGTAATGATGCTGTTACAGGTGATTATAATATTAAAACTATTCTTGAAACAGATACTGCAGGTACTGATGGAAAGTATATTGCATTTGACTTATTCGTAAGAGTAGATCAAACTCAAACTATTTATTTCACACCAGATACTGACGTAACTAAAATAGGTGCTGAAGATAGAGGACTAAAAAATGCAGCTAGAGTTGCATTTGTAAACTTAGGACGTGGAACATCTTCTACAGCAGCAGCTGACTTAATAGCATTAAATGCTGGAACAAGTTCAAGTGTTATTTTATGGGAACCAAATGCTGACTCTCATACACCATCTGTTGTAACTACAGTAGCACCAGATATGGGTATTACATTAACTGAGACTGGAGCAGGTACTGGACTTTATGCACCAGTAGCTTATAGAGGTATATCTGCCGCTATATCTGATCCAGAAAACTTAAAAGGAATAGTTAACGGAACAATAACTGAAAAATCCGGAACAGTTTATACAACAGCTGTTACACCTACTATAAGAACTAATGAAGGTAGAACAGGATATACTGAATTTACTGAATTAGCATCAGGTGTTACAAAATACAGAGTTTATATGTGGCTAGAAGGACAAGATGTTGACTGTGAAAACGGAGCAACAGGTTCTGATATTTCATTCAAAATTCAATTAAGCACAACTAACGAACTTTAATATAAATATATAAGAAGCGATTCATAAAAATCGCTTCTTTTTCTTTTCAATGCATTCAAAATATGATAAAATTAAAGAGTAAATAATAGATAGGAAAGTGGTAATATGAGCAAAGAAGAACTAGAAAAATTAGACAATAAAGAACTAATAGACATTTATAAAACTCTTCTTGAACACAAAGAATATATAGATAGTGAAATGGAAAAACTAGAAGAAGTAAAAGAGGAAAAAGATGAAAGAACAACTGGAAAATCACTATAAAGAATTAAAAGAAGTTCTTGATGTATTACCTACTAAAACTAAGAATAATAGGCAAAAGAAGAAAGACTATCTAAAAGAAGAAGAACAAGAAAATAACAAAAATATATATATGGTTTTAGATGAAATAAAAAGAAGAATAAATCCACTTATAAATCTTGAACCAAATCCACAAATAAATGAAATGATTAATAAATTAAATGCATACTATAGTGACACTGATACAAGTGTGTACTCAAGTGCCTACGAAAAGATGCATTTAGACTTTTATTTGTATAATATAAAAGAGTCATCTAAAGATAACTTATCAGACGTTAATAAGTACCTAAGAAAAGTAATAGACTCATTTAAAAAGGCTAATCTAATAATAGAAAAAGATGACTTTGACTTTAGCACTTATGCATCAGATTATATGGGCCTTCTAATAGGAGGAGCCAGCGACGAACAGCTAAAAGAGAAGTTCGATGAAGTATACTGGAAGTTCCCAGAACTAATAAAAACTATAATAATTAATATACAAAGTATTTACATAAGAAGTGAAAAGAAGTTAAACAAATTCTTTGAAGATTATGCTAAACATCTAGATAAAACTTTACCTAAAGAAGAGGTAAGAAAGAACATAATTGAATATAACAAAAACCTCAAAAAACAAATGCATACAGACAAATGGATCATATTTGATAACTTTAAAACAGGTAAATGGTCAGTTAATACTTTTTCTAAAGCAGTAATAGACAGTAAAATTAACAAGTATTTTACAGAAGACAGCTATAACTTTGAAACTTTAATTAATTTATCTAAAATATTATTTGAATACTATTTAATAATAAAATATGATTACTTATTAAAAGACATGAAAGAAAAATTATCAAAGAAAGATGAATACAAAGATTCAATGTCTAAAGCACTTGACGAAATTGCTAAATTAGAAAAGACTCTAGTAAATCTAAATAAGGCAAACAACAAAGAAAGTAAGTTTAAATTATTTAAAAAGAATAATGATGAAAAATGGTTATTTAACTATAACAATGCACTTAAAGAATTAATTGAAAAATATGATAATCTAGACAATGAAAGATTTAATGATGTTGTTTATAGAACTCTTTTATCAGATAGTAGCATACTAGATGTACTAAGATTAATATCAAGTAACTATTTGTACTTTGTATCTACTTACATAAAGAACAAAACGTCAGACTTAGAAACTATTAACAAAGAGTTTGAAGAGCTAAGAGAAGATATAAACTACAAAGAATTTACTATGATAAACAGCATAGCTCTTCTAGATGACAAACCTATGAAAGAAGTAATATCTAGTAGATATAAACTAGAAGGTATAAACATTCCTGAAGAGAGTTTAGAAGAGAATACTATCACTAGTACAATGAATGATATAAATGAATTAATTAGATATGAAAATATTAAAACATCCACTCTTAATTTAGACGACATAGAACTATACCTAGAAATGGATAAAATAACTGATAGAAAGTAGCATAATTCCTTGCTATTTTCTTTTTTTCTGTGATATAATTATAGGGTAAAATAAGGAGTGAAAATAAATGAAACTACTAAAGAAAATCTTTGTAAATATTATAATAGCTGTGTGGTTTGCAATAGCCTTTTTTAGTACTATATGTTTACTATCATATAACGATTTTGGAACAACAGTATTAGGCAAAAATACACTATTAATAATAGACAATGACGAACTAGAACCTAGATATAAAGAAGGAGATTTACTTGTTGTAAAAAGAGCTTCAGATAGCAAAATTAACGTTGAAGATGAAGTATTTTACTTTAACAGTGCTATGAATACTAAAACACTAGTATTTCTTGGTAAAGTACAAAACAAGCAAAATGTTGGAAAAAGTGATGTAACATACACAATCGATAATGAAAAAGTATCAAGTGAATATGTAATAGGTGATGTAAGTAATGTTAAAACTTATAATAAACTTGGAACAGTACTTGGAGCCTTAACAAGTAAATGGGGATTCTTATTCTTCATACTATTCCCAATGTTATTTGCAATAATTTATGAAGTAATGATGATAATTGAACAAAGTAAAAAAGAAGAAAAATAAATATGAAAAGAAGATTCATAATATGTGGATTATTTGTATTCTTACTTTCAATGCTAACACTTATTGATACATATGGTCTATTTGAAACTAATGGAGAAGGAACATCAAATTTAGAAGTAGGATCATGGCAAATACTTCTAAATGGAACTGATGTGACCGTAGATGAAGAGTTATCTATAGATGACTTTGAATATGTAACTGACTCACACACAGAAGAAGGAGTATTAGCTCCTGGTGGAGTAGCTGAGTTAGAACTATTAATAGACTACTCAAATGTAAGCACTGCACTTACTTACGAAATAAGCTTTGATTTAAGTGCTCTAGCTGATTTTCCAAATATAGTATTAAAAGTATATAATGACAAAACAAATGAAGAAATTACAGGGGAAACAATAACTGGACAGTGTCTTCTAAATGTAAGTGATAAGACTGAAAGGTTAAGAATGGAACTAGAGTGGCAAAACGATGAAGATTACGATGAAAATGACATTAACGTTCTAGAAAAAAATGTATCTTTATCAGTTCATCTACACTTTAGTCAATTAATGGAAGAATGAAAGGATAAAAAGTGGTAAGGATGAGTTACTTTAAAAAAGCATTAAAAATTCTTATTAGCGTATTCACAACTGTGCTTCTAGTGCTTTTAGCCCTAGTGGTTTATGGTAAGGCATCAACTATATTTGGCAAGAATGCTTATCCTACATACTTTGGCTATACATTTTTCTCAATAGCAAGTGGTTCTATGGAACCAGCTCTTTATGTAAATGATGTAATACTAGTAAAAATAACAAATGACGTAAAAAAAGACGATGTAATAACTTATGCAAAAGATAAAGAAATAATAACCCACAGGGTTATAAGCATAACTGGAGATACGCTTACTGTAAAAGGTGATAATAATAACATAATGGATGATCCAATTAAAAAAGATCAAATAATTGGTAAAGTAACAAAAGTATTTCCAAAATTAAGTGTCTGGCAAAAAGTTGTAACAGAACCTAAAATCCTAATTGCAATATTTGTGACATTCTTATTATTTGATTTTGCTCTATCTTACAAGGGAAAAGAAGATGATAAAGAAGCAGTAAAGATTAATAAAAATGTGGTTAAAGATATTAAAGAAAAAATATTGCTATTCTTTAAAAAGATAAAAGATAAACTATTAGACATCACAAATAGTGTCAAAGACAAAATAAAACCTAAAAAGAAAGAAACTCCTCCATCAAAAGAAGAGGAAGAAAAAAAGGAAAAACTAATAGAAAAAGAAATAAGTGAAATAGCTCTTGATCTTCCAAAAGAAGAAGTTGAAGTATTAGATTTACCAGTAAAGGTAAAAGAAGTAAAAGAAGAAAAAATAAATGAGCAAAAAGAAAACTTATTAGAAGCGACAACAATACTAGATTTTGATGAACTAAGAAAGCACTTAGAAGAAGAAAAAAGAAAGAATAAAGATCCATTTGGATACACTATTAGACTAGATTTAAATGAAATTAATAAAAAGATAAAAAATAAAGTAAAGTAAGAAGGTGAGTAAAATGAAAGAAATGATTAAACGCTTTGACATAAAAGAATTTAAAAAGTACTTTTTCGTTTCTGTAATTTTAATACTCACAATAGTAGGACTATCTAAAGTAAAGTACACTCAGTCTAAATATGAAACAGAAAAAGATACTAACATAACACCAAACTTTGCATTCTTTATAGCTGATGTACAAAGCCAAAGTCAAACACTTACTCTAGACAATATAGTGCCTTCAAATGAACCATATCTTTATACATTTACAGTATCAAACTTTAAAGATGGTAAAAAGTCAGGTGTAGATTTAGAATATGAAATTGAAATAATAGCAACAACTAATCTACCATTAAATATAAAGCTTTATAAGAATCCAAACTTTTCTAGTGAAAGTAATGTAACAACTACAGTAACACAAAATGAAGACGATGTATATTTTAAACACTTAAAATACACAAGTGAGAATTTATTGAGCTATAATACACCAGTAACAGATACATACACTTTATGGGTAGAATTCCCCATATCATATAAAAGTGAATTTGCTTCTTTAAATGGCGTTATAGAATTAATAGATGTAGAAGTAAAAGCTAGGCAGGTAGTTGAGCCATGAAAAAGAAGAAGTTAACAAAGATATTTCTATTTATATTACTATTTGCAGTAGCGGCTTACAGTGTACCAGCAGCAGCCAAGTACATTACTGATAGAATTACTAGTAATTATCTAAAAACTAAGAGTTTTTACTTTACTAGTGATTTATTAAGTGAAAGAGGAGTATCTTATCAAATAGGAACATGGTCAGGAGTAGGCCCTTTTAATGTATCATTTAATCTATACTCTAAAAACAATGAGTTATTATTTAGTGATAGCGACATAGCCTATACAGTATCATTTACTTGTCCTTCTGATGTAATATGCTCTGCTAATAAAACAAGTGGAACACTTTATAAAGCTGATGTTAATCATGAAGATAACATAATAATAAGTGTATCCCCTCAAAGAGTATATGTGGCAGATGAAACTCTTCCAATAAGCGTAACTGTAAACAGTACATCACCTTATGAAAAAGAACTTAAAGCTGTGTTTAACTATAAAGTTGCAAGAGAAGGAGTATCTTATTCAATAGATGATGAAACAGGAAGAGCTTATTTATTCTTAAAAGTAGTAAATGACATAGACTACTGCACAGTAGTAGAAGCATTTACAGGGCACCAAGTAGGAGATAACATATCAGATAGTGAATACAGAACATTATCTGAAACAAATAAAAATAAGTGTATAAGTAAAATACTAAATGTATCTTTTGATCCTCAAGATGTACTACTTGACTCAACATCGGATGTACTAAAGAATGCTACTTATACAACAACTACTATAAATCAAATAAGTTATATTAATAGCTTTTCTTATAAACTAGCACCTTCAAGTGCATTTCAAATTAAGTTTTATAAAACAAACATGACGGCTAATAACTCAAGTAATAATTTAGATAACAATTCAATAGTAAGAGTGAATGTAAGTAACTAGAAAGGAGTAATCATGGAATACAACATTATAGAAAAATATATGAAATTCTTAAAAAAAGAATTTACTAACTTTTTTAAAATAGTCTTAAGAGATGATTACTCTAAACAAACAGTAGATTCATTTATAGATAAGTATATATTAGTTAGATATTATGATGAAACTGATTATCCAGAAGAAAAAGACTTAATATCGCGTATTAACAATGAATTCATCGAACTATATAAAGGCTTATTAAATGAAGAAAATGATAACTTATTAAGAAACATAGTAGCCTTATTTGGATACCTAATGTGTTTTGATGACACAGATGTATTTACTGAAGAAGTTGAATTAATAAACACATTAATGGCAGAAGAAAGTATTAAGGTTAAGAGAGATGAATCAATGAAGAAAGAATTGATTCAGTGGGTAAAGAACTTAAAAAAACAAAAAGATTCATTTAATTCAAGTGTGGTAAGCAAAGACTTTAATCTAATAGAAAAAAGAATATGTACATCAACATTTAAACTAGAACTAGAGCATCACGTTAAAGTATCAAATTTATATAGTGAATACGCTATCAATAAAGTATATACATCTGGAAAAGTAAATGAAGATAAAGCATTCGTTACATATGTACTTGCATCATTCGAAGCACTAGAAAATGCAAGAAATGTAGACTTTGCTAAACACTATGTTGTATCTTTCCCATCAACTCTATTTGAAAAAGGAAAAAAGATTCAAAGACTATTTAATATATTAGATAATATATTAGCTAAAAAGACAATATCTATAATGATAAACTATGAGGATTATTTAAAGAATAAACTACTTATAAACAATTATATAAAAGAAGGATATTCTTTTGGAGTAACTCTTGATAGTACTTTTGACTATGATTTAAATGGATTAATTATATTTGATTATGTATTTATTAATTCAAATAGTGAATTTTATGATATGATAATAAGTGATAAAGATAAAATAAAAACTAGACTAATAGTATTATAGGAGGAAAAATATGGACACATTCTTAAAATTCTTATATGAATTCTTATCTCAATTCTTTAATGGATTAAAGACAATATTACTAGGTATTTTTAATGGATTTAAATCAATGTTGTCTTTTAATCAATACATAAAGATAATTAATAGATATAAAGGTAACTTTGGAATGCCACAGTGGCTTTTAGTAGGACTTGCAGTATTCATTTTAATAGTACTACTAGGTTTAATAGCGCTATTAATATTCTTCCTAATAAGAAAATATATTAGATTTAGAAAAACTATAGTAGAGCAAGAAGACTTGCTAGAAGAAGTAGCAACTTTAAACAATGAAGTAGCAAAACTAATAAAAGAAAAAGAAACAATACTTGCTATGAAAGTATCTAAGCTAGGACTTAAACCTGATGAAAGCGATGTAGAAGAAAATGGTGGCTCTAATGAACCAGTAGATACTAACACTGAAATAAGATTCCCTAAATTAAATGAAGTTGATGAACAATATAAAGATTATAAAGTGGCAAACTATGGAAATACATTTGAACTTCCAGAATTTGTAGAAACATTTAGAAACTTTGCAGCAAGTAAATTAAGACTTTATTACTCAACAGATATGATAAGATTATTCGTATCAGCTCTAGCAAGTACTAAGCTTGTAATCTTACAAGGTATATCTGGTACAGGTAAAACATCACTTGCTTATGCTTGGGGAAAATTCTTAAAACACGATTCATGTATCGCATCTGTTCAGCCATCTTGGCGTGATAGAACAGAATTATTTGGATACTTCAACGAATTCACTAAAAAGTTCAATGAAACAGACGTATTAAAAGAAATATATATAGCAGGATATACTGATGATATATATACAGTAATACTAGATGAAATGAACATCTCACGTGTTGAGTATTATTTTGCAGAAATGTTATCTATACTAGAAATGCCTAACACTGATGAGTGGATAGTAGAAATGGTACCAAGTGGATGGCCTAAAGACCCAATCCATTTAATTGGTGGTAAACTTAAAATAGCTCCAAACGTTTGGTACATAGGAACAATCAACAACGATGACTCAACATACATGGTAACAGATAAGGTATACGACCGTGCTATGCCAATAGATATAAATGATAAAGGTAAATTATTTGATCCTATTGACACACCAGCACAAGATATAAACTTCTCATATTTAAGTAGTAAATTTAAAGAAGCAATAGCTAATCATCCAATACACGAAGAAAACAAAAAGAAAATAGAAGAAATGGATGACTATGTTATTAAACACTTCCGTATAGCATTTGGTAACCGTATTGTTTCTCATATGAACAAATTCGTTCCAGTATATGTGGCATGCGGAGGAGATGAAGTAGATGGAATAGATTACTTCATCGCTAAGAAAATCTTAAGAAAATTTGAACAATTAAACCTAGCATACTTAAAAGATGAACTAGATGATTTTGTTAAGTACTTAAATGAAACATTTGGTGAAAATAAAATGCATGAATGTATTGAATATCTTTTAAGACTTAAGAAGAACTCGTAGGTGACTTATGAGTAAGTTAAAAGTAATTGATTTATGTGCAAATAAAAGTGATAAAGTAATGGATGATTTCACTAACAATACAAGATCATCCCTTACTGTAAGCACTAACTTAAAAAAAGTAGAAACAAATTTTGAATGGCTTTATATAATGGAAGAAACAATTCCATATCTATTTAATATATTAAAAAACTCAAACAGATTAATCGTTAATGAAGAGGAAATAGTTAAAATAGAGCTAGCAAGAAAAATAACAGTCGATAGTGTTAAACACTTATCAAAACATACTAACTTTATACAAAAAATAGAAGATAATGGTGATGTACAACCATCTAAAATATTAAATATAAACAAAGAAGAAAGCTATAATACTTATGAAAACAGGCTTATTTACACACTAATAGAAAACATGAAAAGTTTTGTAGCAATAAAAAGAAAAGAAGTAGTAACAGCTTCAGGCATCAAAGACATTAAAAAAGCTAATTATAAAGGTAGAACTAACGTAGGAAAAGAGCAAATATCAATAGATGTAAGTTACTCTAGTTCTCTTATAAATGAAGAAGAAGTAAAAGGTGAAGGATCAGTACCAGAAAGAATAGATAAACTAGAAAACGATCTTAAAGCATTATGTAGTACAGATGTATATAAATTTCTTCAAAAAGAGCACGTAGCAAGAGTAATTCCACCTATCAAAAAGACAAACGTAATATTAAAGAATACCAATTTCCAATACGCAATGAAACTATGGTATTTTCTTCAATCTCATGTTGCTAATGACACAAAAGTAATAAAAGAGAATAAAACATACGAAGATAATGGCCTTTTAAAAGAATACATAACTGAAGCATTCATGCTTAACTATCTAGCTATGGATACTTTAAGTGGTGAAGTATCGCAAGAAGAAAAAGAAAGAGTAGTTGGAGAAATGACAGACAATCTAATAGAAAAAATAGTAGAATTAAATGCAGACATGCCAACTGAAAAACTAAAAGATAAAATAAGTGAAAAAATATCAATAACTAAATATAAAAAAGAAGCTAGTTTATCTGAAATACAAAATATATTTACTTCACACATTGATAGCTACTTAGAAAAAATAGAAAACATCAGCATATAGGAGGTTAACTATGAAAATAGCACTTAAAATATTAAAAGGAATATTAACGTTATTTCTAGTAATAGTATTATTTATAGTAATAATGCAAAAAGTAACACACAATAAAATAGCTCTAGGTAATATATATATTTTCCAAGTAGCTTCTGAAAGTATGACTCCAGAGTATCAAGTTGGAGACGTTATAATAGTTAAAAAATCAGATCCTTCAGCATTAAAAGTAGGAGATGATGTTACTTACCTTGGAAGATCAAGTAATCTAAGTGGTTTAGTAATAACGCATAGAATAATAAGAACAAGAACAGAAAACAATATTCACTATTTTACAACACAAGGTACAGCTAATGAATACGAAGATCCAGAAATAAATGAAAATGATATATATGGTAAAGTAATATACCAAACAGTATTATTTAGCTTTGTAGGAAGACTCATGACCAATATTGTAGTGTATTATTTACTATTTATAGGAGTGGGAGTTTCTTTTGCTTATGAAGTAATCTCTTCATTCTTTATGAAGGATAAAGATGAAAATAATTAAGAAAATAAATCCATTAAGATTAATATTTTTAATAGTTCTAATCGCAGGTAATACATTTGCTTGGTTTATTTATACTACTAAGATAGACTCTGAAATAAGTGTACATGTTAAATCATGGGATGTACTATTTAAAAATGGTGATGAAGAAGTAACTACCAATATTAGTATAAATGTTGATAGTGTATACCCAGGAATGCAAGAGTTTAAAAACGAAGTATCAGCTTACAACAACAGTGATATATCTGCAACACTTTCTTATAGAGTACTAGAAGCAAATATACTAGGAGAAGAGTATATAACCACAGAAGGAAGAGCAGAAAGACATGAAGACCCTGAACCAACAGATATAAGTAATGAGCAATTAATATACATACTAAGTCATAATTATCCATTTAAAATAAACTTCACAGTCTCAAATGAAGTAGTAGCAAGTCAAGGTGGAGAAGAAAAGTATAGTTTCACTGTTAATTGGCCATTTGAACAGAATAATGATGTATTAGACACATACTGGGGTATAACTGCAGCTAACTATAAAAAAGATAATCCTGATTTATCCAGCATTACCTTAAAAGTTAAATTAGTAGTTATACAAAATCCTAATTAATTCTTTGAATGAAATGAGTGGTGATAGCAATTGATGCTACACCATTTTTTGATGCATTAGTGTCAGAAACATTATTCATTCTTTCACCAGTGCCATCAATCCATTTAACATATATTCTATAAGTATTAACTTTATCTAGATCAGTATAATCAACATCATTAGTAATTTGAAGAGCATTAGTAAACTCAGTAAATTCACCATCATTCTTTTTATATCCAATTATTCTTAAATCTGTTACTGTATTATCATCAGCCATTCTAAGAGAGATTGACTCAGTAAAATTAACATCAGTATCAGTTGAATCTATTTCTATATCAAAGTATCCTTCACTACCAGGAGCAATAACGCCAGGAGCAATATAAGAACTACCTTCAAAAACAGGCATAATAGTTTCAGAAAAATCTCTATCATCTAAAACATCTTGATCATTAACTTTAAATGCCCATTTAGCAATAGCAATATTACTACCAGCAGAAGCACTTGATACATATTTAGCGTATGATCCTTCAATCATATCAAAAAGTAAAAGCATAGAGAAAAGAGCTATAAAAAATCTAACTTTACGGCTTTTTAAAAGTTTCATCATAATTTATCGCTCCTTTCTATATATATAATTCACCTATATTTTAACAAAAACAGGCATATAAAAAGGCAGAAAAAGCGTAAAATATTTAAAATTTGACACATTTAGACACATATATTTAACATAGAGTACATAAACTTAAATGATGAAAAAGATATTGTTAATAATACTCTTATTAATACCCCAAAGACTATATGCTATAGAAAGCTATGTAGTAATGGATAGTGACTCAGACAGAGTACTATTTGGTCAAAATATAAATAAGGAAATGTTAATAGCGAGCACTACTAAAATAATGACATCCCTAGTAGCTATAGAAAACTCTGATTTAACAAATGTAATATGTGCTAAAAGTGAAATAAAAGAAGTATATGGATCAAGCATATATCTAGAAGAAAATGAGTGTATGACTCTATATGACCTTTTAGTAGGACTCTTACTTAGAAGTGGAAACGATGCTGCTCAGGTGATAATGACAAATACTCTTGGAAAAGAAAAGTTTATAAAAGAAATGAATAATCTAGCTAGAAAATTAAACATGCAAAATACTACTTTTCAAAATCCACATGGGCTTGATGACGAAAGTAAAAATACATCTACCGCCAAAGACTTAGCCATTTTAATGAGCTATGCTATTAAAAATAAAACATTTAGCGAAATAACTAAAATGAAATCATATGAATTAGAAAGCTCTATAAAACTCCATAAATGGACTAATAAAAATAAACTACTAACAACATATAAATATGCTACAGGTGGTAAAATAGGCTATACAACCAAAAGTGGTCATATATTTGTAAGTTCTTCATCTAAAGCAAAAGAAAACTTAGTAGTAGTAACAATGAAAGATGATAATCAATTTACTACACATAAAACTTTATATGAAAAAGCATATAAACTCTATGATAAATATAAAGTATTAGATAGATTAACATTTTCACTTAAAGACAAATATTATAAAAACTATTATTTATACATAAAAGAAGATTTAGAAGTAATGTTAAAAAAGGAAGAATTAAATAAAGTAAACCTAAAAATAAAACTAATAAAAAAGAAGAAAGCAGAAAACTACTCTAAAGTAGGAGAAATAAGCGTATATGTAGATAAAGAATATATAGACAAGGTTAATTTATATGCAAAGAAGAAAATGTAAACATATGTAAATATTTACAATAATGTTTTGATATTTCTTTAGAAGATGGTAAAATTAAGGTAGAAGAAGGGATGGTATATATGAATTATACTTTCGAAGAATTTGAAAAAAATGCAGCAGAAATAATAGCAAAAACTGCGCAGATTAATCCAGAGTTTATGGCTAATCCTGCTTATGCTGGCTTTATAGCAAATATTATTTATAACCTACATAGTTCAGAATACAAGTTATCACCAACAGATAGTGAAAATGATTTTGTAAATGTAAAAGTAGAAGGAAACAAAATAATAGTTGAAACTGAAAAGAAAATGGGAATGGATGGATATGCTAGTAAGATGGTAATTGAAGTATCTAGCCCAGAAAAAATAGAGTGCACTGTATTTAGAAGCGAAAGAAAAGAAGGAAACTATCAAGTAATAACTAAAATGGCTGATAGAAATACTATTACATACAACCCTAATAGTAGAGGCATTCCTGTACAAATCGAAACAGGACGTGCATCTATTGAAGCTAAAGATAAGTATGCTACTGAAGGAACATGTTTTGCAACTTTTAAAGTAGATAAGTATAATGAAAATGGCATAAATGTAAGTAGCAGAATAGAGTTTTTACCTGATCACTATCAAGTGAGTCTACCTGCAACTATAGGAGGCGCAGATGGTGAGTTTATAATTTTTTCAGCTAAGCGTAGACTTGAAATGCTAAATCAACAAAAAAAAGTAGTGCAAATAGATAGAGATAAATTTGACACAGCTACGTACTATAGCAAAGACGACAAAGAACAAATAAAAGGAACAGTTTCATTAGATAGTGAACATGGACTAAGAGAAATGAGAGTCTTCCCTGGAGAAATTGATAATTTAAAAAATCCATATGCCAAAATACTCCCTATGAGTGAAGAACAAATAGAATATCTAATCAATAAAGAAAGCAATCCTAAAGTTAGAGAAGGCTTAAAAGCCCTAGCAGTAGATAGAAAAAATTACATCTATGATCCACTAACTGATTCTGAAAGAGAATATGTCAGTTTTGAAAGTCAAGGAAGAGGCTTATAGAAAACAACTGAAAAGTTGTTTTTTTCTTAATCATAAATTATAATGTTAATGAAAGAAGGAATAACTATGGAAAGACTTCAAAAAGTTATTAGTGAATGCGGAGTAGCTTCAAGAAGAAAAGCAGAAGAACTAATAAAAGATGGAAAAGTAAAAGTAAATGGTAAAGTAGTAAGAGAAATGGGAATAAAAGTATCTAGTGAAGACTACATTGAAGTAAATGGTAAAGGCTTAACTCAAAGTACTAAGAAATACTACTTGTTATATAAACCTAGGGAAGTAATAAGTTCAGCATCTGACGATAAAGGAAGAAAAACAGTAGTAGACTTAATAAAAACAAATGATAGAATTTATCCAATTGGTAGACTAGACTATGATACAACAGGAATAATACTACTTACTAACGATGGAGAGTTATCTAACCATCTAACACATCCTTCTCATAACATAGAAAAAGAATATTTAGCAAAAGTAAAAGGATTCTTTAAAAAAGAAGACGCTATATCTTTAAGTAACGGAATAATACTTGAAGGAAAGAAAACTAAACCAGCACTATTTAAAATGGATAGATATGATAAAAAAACTGATTCTTCATATGTAAAAGTAGTAATAACTGAAGGAAGAAATCACCAAGTAAAGAATATGTTCAAAGCACTAAACTATGACGTACAAAAACTTAAAAGAGAAAGATATGCATTTTTAGATTTATCTGGACTAAAAAGTGGAGAATATAGACAGTTATCTATAAAAGAAGTAAAACAACTTTATAGCTTAAAATAAAAAACCATGATTATTCATGGTTTTCATTTTCTTCTTTAATATCTTCAACTTTAAATGCTTGAGTAGGGCACTTTTCAACAGTATCAAGAAGTGAAGCCTTATCTTGAGGCTCAACTTTTTTATCAACTGGATCAGCTTGTCCCATCTCATCAAAAATTAAGTATTCAGGATGTTCTGCAACACACATACCACATCCTATACATAAGTCCTTATTAATAACTATCTTTTCCACTTTAATCCTCCTAATATGATTATATAATAAACTACATAACTAATCAAAGATTTTTTCAAAAACGCTTCTAAAAAATGACATATTGTGATATTATTATAATGGTGAAAGATATGAGTACTAGAATGGATAGATACAAAGAAGTTGAAATACCAAAAGAAGAACCTCGTCTAAGCAGAGTAGCTAAGAACGATTCTCTTTATGATGAAATAAAATCTAGTGAACTTTCTAGAGTAAAATCTAACGATAACATTAAAGTACTCGAAAGTAGTACTAAAACAATAAATATAGATAAAATAAAAAAATACTTAGAAGAAAATAAAAATGAACCATCATCAAAAAGAGCAAAATTATCTATAGAAGAAAAACCACTTGATAAAAAAACATCACTTGAAGAAACAAAAGAATATGACTTATCTAGAGTTCTTGAAAAAGCTAAAAAGAATAGAGAAATAGACTATGAATTAGAAAGACATAAAAAACTAAAAAACAATGAATTCGATATACTAAATAAACTAAAACAATATGAGATAGAAAACAATAAAGACAAAGAGGAAGAAGAACTAAATACAGGTGAAAGAACACTAGTAGATTTAATAAGTGCAGTAGCGCATCCTGGTGAAGAAGAAGACCTTCTTTCTTCACTAACAGGTGGAGCAACTGGAGAAATAACTCTTCCAATCGATGAAGAGAAAACAGATGGCTCTATTAAGAGAGAACTAGAAAAAACAAAAGATAAAAAGCTAAGTGAAATTACGATAACTAAAGTAGATACAACTGCTCTTTTAGAAGCTAAAAAAGAAGAAGAAAGAGAAGAAGAAATAAATAAAACAAGAGAGCTCAGAGACTTAAAACAAAAAACAACAGACTATGATAGATCATTCTTTACTAATTCTATGACTTTTTCAAAAGAAGATTTTGAAGGATTTGAAGAATTAGAAAAATCAGTTAAAAAGAATAATGTATTATCAAAAATTGTAATGGGAGTAATAATAGTATTTGTAGTAGTATCACTTCTATTAATAGTAAACTATGTATTTAAATTAGGACTATTTTAGTCCTTTTTTCATATTATTAATTAATGAAAAAGATGCATCTAAAAAGAAGAATAAATATAAAAACAAAAGATAAAATATCTTTTGCCCTAGTATGCACTATAGTGTGCACCTTTTTATTATTTGTGTCTTTAAAAAAAGAAATAGAGAAACTTATAAACACATATGTAGAAAATGATGTAGAAAGCTTATCAACATATATAATAACTAAAACAATAGATGATAATAAAGAAGAACTAAAAAAGAAAGAATATGTAAAAACAATAAATAATAGTCAAAATGAGATATTGGAAATAGACTACAATGCAAGAGAAATAAATGAAACATTACTTCTTATTAACAAATCTATTTTAGAAAGTATTAAAAATGTTAATAAGATGAATATAAGCCTCTTTAAAAGCATATATAAAATAGAAAAGAAAAATAATGCTTTAATTTACTATATACCATTTGGAATAGTAAAAAATAACCCCTTACTAACAGATATAGGCCCTAAAATACCACTAAGAATAGAATTGTCAGCAGGAGTAAAATCAAACGTAAACACAGAGGTGCTACCATATAAAATAAATAACTCACTATTAAAAATCACAATAGAAGTAGAACTAACTTATAACCTAATAATGCCATTTATTACTAAAAAAATAAGTACAAATGCACAAATACCATTAGTAATAAAAGAAGTAAAAGGAGTAGTGCCAAATATGTATGGAGGACTACTATCTTCACCAAGCAATATATTATCGACAATTGAATAGCCTAATGATATAATGAAAATGAAGGTAGGTTATATGAATAAGAAAAATGGTTTTACCCTAATTGAAATAATAGTAGTAATAGGTTTAATAGGAATACTAATGGTATTAGTGGTGCCAAATGTTACTAAAACATTTGAGTCAAGTAAAAAAAGCGCATTTGCTGTGCAAGCTCAAAGAGTTTTAAAGGAAATGAAAGATGCAGCTGTAGGGCAATTTACAGAAGGAATGAGTTTAAATCAGCCCGTGATGATTAGCAATTTAGATGAATACTCAAGTTTCGCTGATAATTTGCGTCTTAAGAATAATGATATTAAATATTTAGCATATTTTTATGGACGTGGATTATTAACAATTGCAATAACAGATGGAAAATACTGTTACTCTGACTTCGCATCAGACATTAATTATGCAAATTTAACATTTACACCAATTAAAAATATAGATGAGAGTAAGATTGTAAAAGACGACAAAATTGAATGCAGTGAAAATGAACCATTATGCTACTGTGCAGCAGGACCTAAACCAAACCTAACATTTACTATTTCCGGGGACGAATATGTTTATTGGACTAATAATTCCGTTTCATCAAGTGGATATCCATCAACAGCTACTACAACTTACGATATAAGCAAAAACAGCACATTTATTAGAACGACACTGTTAAACGGAAATGCAGTAAAACATGAATCTTGCTTATCATTTGGTCATTCTTACATTTGTGTAGACGGATCTTATTGGAAAGGAAGCGTAAGTTCTACAATTTCTTATTTATCATCTAAGTTTGGTGAAACCTTTGGTTCATATAATGTTGAATGCGACTACAATGACGCAAATAAAGCTTACTGCTATATAGAGTCGAATGTTACTACCAAAGAATATTGCGATTCGGGGTATACACAATACAAGTGTTACATTTCATCAAATGGCAATACGGAATGTAAAATTGGTACACAGTGTTGCGGAGCAGGAGAACATTCACAAGTTAGTTCCACTAGAGCAGTTCAAGAAGTAGTAGAAGGTCATTGCTCATAAAGCTAACGTGTGTTATATTATGTATAAGGACTGATAAAAATGAAATTATTTGATAGAGAATATGAATTAATAGAAAATGTAAGAGATGCATTTAACGAAGAAGAAGTATTAAGCTTATGCACTGATTATTTTAAAGACTATGATTATATAGTAGGAGATATAGCATACTCTAAATTAAGACTAAAAGGATTTACTAAAAAGAATAACAAAATTAACAATAAAAATAACGATTTTGATAGAGTAAAAGATTATATAGAAAATAACTGTGCATATGGTTGTAAATATTTTATTTTAGAAAGAAAAAGCGTTGATTAAGGACGCTTTTTATGTTATTATTAGAGAGTAGGAGAGTGAGCAAATGAAAAAAGTAGCAATCACTAAAACAGACGATACAGTTGAATCTTATGATTTTATAAATGCATTTAGTTTAAATAATCATGAGTATGTTATATTAAGTAAAAATGAAAAGAAAGCAGTAGACACAGCAGAATATAATGTAGCTTATGTATCAGAAATAGTAAAAGAAAATGATCAAATTAGTTTAGTAGGAATTACAGTAGATAGTGAATGGGATGCAGTTAAAAACGCAATGGCAGATATGTCAAAAGGTGCTAAAGAAGGAATTAGCTTTAACTATGAAGGAAAAATAATCTTAAAAGGAAATAAGAAAATGGCACTTCCTGAAAAGAGCTTTAATTCACTAATAGCTCCAGAAGCACCAGAAGTAACTGTAAATCCATCAATAAATGAACAAGCACAAACTACAAATAATGTTCAAGTTGAAACTCCAGTTGCACCACCAACTTTCGAAGCACCTGTAGCACCAGCTACTTCTTCAGTAGAAACACCTGTGACTGCGCCAACTTTTGATACTCCAGTTACACCAGTAGCTGAAACAAATATATTTGATACACCAGCTGCACCAACTTTCGAAGTGCCAGCTGCTCCAGTAGTTGAAGCTCCTGCAGCAACAGCTACTCAAGCTAATATATTTGATACACCAGCTGCACCAGTAGCTGAAACTAATATATTTGATAATTTATCACCAGTAACTGAAACATTAGTTGAACCAACTGCTCCATCAGTAGAAACACCTGTAAATACTCCAGTAATGGAAACACCAGTAGCTCAAACTAATATATTTGATACACCTTCAATGCCAATGATTGAAGAAAGTAAGATGCCTGAGTTTAAAGTTCCAACTGTTGAAAATATGGCCACTCCAGAAGCTAAAACAGTTATTGAACCTCAACCAATCATTAATGAGATACAATCACCATCATTCCCAACATACAATATGTTTGACACTCCAGAAGCATCTGTTACAAGTGAACCAGAATTATCTGCACCAACTTATCAAGCACCATCTAATAGTAGATATGAAGAATTAAAAGCTTTCAGAAAGGAAATTGACGAATTAGCTCGTAGAGTAGACACTATGATGGCTGAAATGGAAGAGGAAAAAGTAAATTCAAGAGTAGCATAGAGATATGCTTCTTTTTTTATGCCAAAAACATATAATTAAATGAGGTATATATGAAAGAAGCAATAAAATATAACTATAATATAATGGATCTATATTTATATGAAATAGACAAAGGATATTATTTTTACTACGAAGAAGAGAAGTACTATTTATATAAATATGAAAAGGATGTATCTATTCTGATCTCACTAGATAACATAACAAAAAGTATTAATAATAAATACAAAATGAATAGTATAGTAAGAACAAAAGATAAAAAACTATATATGGAGTATTCAAGTGATAATTATGTGCTATTAAAAGTAAATGATATAGAAAACGAAGAAGTCTCTTTAGAAGAATTACTAACTTTTGATAATATATTAATAAAATACAATGCACTAAT
Organism: Caryophanales bacterium; assembly: GCA_016292035.1. Taxonomy (GTDB): domain Bacteria; phylum Bacillota_I; class Bacilli_A; order RF39; family UBA660; genus RUG727. The sequence goes on along the minus strand of JAEEZR010000014.1, from coordinate 1,172 downwards.
AAGATGGGATAAGATGTGGGAAAACAAGATAGATATGTTAGAAGAAGAATTAAAGACCTACGATGATGATTTTCCACTAATAGAAGAAATTATTGATTATTACATAGCACTTTCAGAAAATGCTATATCATACTTTATAGACACAATGAACGAAGAAAACTTAAAAGCAGTAAAAGTAAATATAAATCATAAAAGAATACCGCTTAACATAAAGAAAGGATTTTTAATTAATCCTCTCAATATAGTAATAGACTATGAAGTAAGAGATATAGCTGAATACTTAAAAACAAAGGCTATAAACAAAATAAATGTGATAGATGACATATACTACATAAGATCATTAAAACTAAGTACTGCTTCAATTAGAATGCTATACTCTCGTTTATTATATCCATCATACTTTATAGATGAATTAATAAAAGTAATAACAAATGAAAAAGAAGAGAATGAATTAAAAAAGTACATAGAAAACATTAAATATTATGAATCTTTCTTAAAAGAATTTTACAATATTATAAGTGAAAAAGTGTCTATTCCTAAGATAGAGTGGCTTTATAATTAAAGATGTGCTATAATTAAGCAAGTGATGAAATATGGAGTATAAAGACGGAGAAATAATAAAAGGCCAAATAACTGGAATAACTGAATATGGTCTATTTCTAAATTTAGATAACGATTACACAGGATTAGTACACATATCAGAAGTATCAGAAAAATTCGTAAAAAATCTAGAAAAGAAATATAATATTGGCGATATTATAAATGTGAAAGTAATTGGCATAGATGAAGAAAAAAAACAAATTAAGCTTTCTATTAAACAAATAGACTACAAAAGCTTAAATGATTTATCAATGATACCAGAAAGTGGCAAAGGATTTAAACCACTAGAAGAGAATCTAACTAAATGGACAATTGCCAAATATAATGAAATAAGTAAAGCAGATGAAAAATCTGGTGAAAAATAAAATTTTATGTTGACATAAAGGACTGAAAATGATACACTTGTTAATGTCAACAAGACAAGGGCGACTAGCTCAGTTGGTTAGAGCATCTGCCTTACAAGCAGAGGGTCGGGAGTTCGAGTCTCTCGTCGCCCACCATTTTTTAATGCCGAAATAGCTCAATTGGTAGAGCAACTGACTTGTAATCAGTAGGTTACGGGTTCAATTCCT
>JAEEZR010000013.1 GCA_016292035.1 Caryophanales bacterium | reverse complement strand
TATTTTCCTCTCATATTTATGTATACCAAGTCTTCCATATCTTCTCTTATAACTGGTTTATTAGTAGGAATTTCAATAACATACATATTATATATATTTCTAAATTCTTCTTCTTCAGTCTTAGCAGTACCTGTCATACCTGAAAGTTTATTATACATTCTAAATAAATTTTGGAATGTAATAGTAGCTAATACTTTAGTTTCTTCATTAATATGTACTCCCTCTTTTGCTTCAAGAGCTTGATGAAGTCCATCACTATATTGTCTACCATGCATAAGTCTTCCAGTAAATGCATCAACAATAATGATTTTATCATTATCAACAACGTAATCTACGTCTTTCTTAAATCCATAGTTAGCTACTAGTGCTTTATCTAGATTATGAACCATACCAGCATTAGCTATATCATAAAGGTTATCTAAATTAAGAAGCTTTTCACACTTTTTAATACCTTCTTCAGTTAATGTAACTGCTCTTGTTTTTTCATCAAGTTCATAGTCTTCTGGTTTTAATGCTTTAGCTGTTCTATCAGCAATGTTATATTCATTAGCACTTTTAGCTACACCACCACTAATAATAAGTGGAGTTCTAGCTTCATCTATAAGAATAGAGTCAACTTCATCTATAATAGCAAAGTTAAGTCCTCTTTGTACTCTGTCTTCTTTTCTAACTACCATATTATCTCTTAAGTAATCAAATCCTAGCTCATTATTAGTTGTATATGTAATATCTTTAGAATATGCTTCTCTTTTTTCTTCTTTAGATGCATCTTTTAAATTAACACCTACAGTAACATTAAGAAAATCATATATCTTACCCATCCACTGTGCGTCACGAGTTGATAAGTATTCATTAACTGTAATAACGTGTACTCCAAGTCCACTTAAAGCATTTAAATAAGCAGGCATAGTACTAGTAAGAGTTTTACCTTCACCAGTTTTCATTTCAGCTATATTACCATAGTGAATACAAATACCACCTATAACTTGAACTTTATAAGGTTTTTCACCAATAGTTCTGTAAGCTGCTTCACGAACAGTAGCAAAAGCCTCAACTAAAATATCATCTAGAGTTTCACCTTCAGATAATCTAGTTTTAAATTCATCGGTCTTTGCCCTTAATTCTTTATCAGTAAGTTTAGAGTACTCTTCATCAAGAGCCATTACTTGATCAGCAAGTACATCAAATCTTTTTAATTCTTTATATTCATGATTGAATAATTTATCTAGTAATTTCATATTTTCACCCAATTAATATAATACCAAATTATTCTATATTTTAAAAGAAATACATAAAAAAAAGATAAACTTTCGTTTATCTTATTCAGTTTCAATAATACCGTATCTTCCATCAAGTCTTTTATAAGCAACACATACAGCATTAGTATCTTCATTTTTAAATATAAAGAATGTATGTCCAAGCATTTCCATTTGTGTAATAGCTTCTTCCTCATCCATTGGCTTTAAGAATACTTTCTTTCTCTTAGCTATTTCTTCAGTAACTTCTTCTATTTCTGGACCAAAATCTTCAAATACAAAACCTTTATCATGATTCATAAGTTTTGTCTTAAACTTTCTCATTTGTCCTTCTAATTTATCTATAGCTAAGTCAATAGCAGCATACATATCACTATGAGATACTTCAGCTCTTAAATCGAAATGCCCTCCATTAATAGTGATTTCCACTCTTTGTTCTCTTCCTTTTACACTAAATAATATTTTAGTGTTTACTTTTTCAGGATTATCAAAGTATTTTTCCATTTTAGATACTTTATCTTTAGCATAATCCCTTATAGCATCTGTAACTTCAAATTTATCTCCCCTAATTGAAAAATTCATTTTAAATCACCTCTTCTTATGCATATTATAACACAAAAAAAATAAAAAACCATAAAAAGAAAAAAACTACTAATATGTAGTTAATTTCACTTCTTGGACATTAATTGCTTGTTTACCTTTTATAGTTTCTATCAAAGTGAATTCGACTACATCTCCTTCACTTAAGGACTTATAACCATCTTGATTAATAGCAGAATAATGAACAAATATGTCATCATCTATAACGTTATCAACTTCAATAAATCCATAACCTTTTTGGTTATTAAACCATTTAACTCTGCCTTTAACAGTCACTTCTTGCACCTCTCCTTCTTTATTCTTTTTTATATTAAACGTTGGCCAAGTTTAATTTTGGTACTACAAGAAAAATAATACTAAAAAAATATAAATT
>JAEEZR010000012.1 GCA_016292035.1 Caryophanales bacterium | reverse complement strand
TTGTTAATAACTCTTGTTAAAGCTCTTCTAACACCTTCTTCATGAGTACCACCATCATGTGTATTAATGTTGTTAACAAATGAATAAATGTTATCATTATATCCAGTGTTATATTGCATTGCAACTTCAAAGTATACTCCATCTTCTTCTCCTTCAAGGTGAATTATTTGTTCATGAACAGGAGTCTTATTTTGATTTAAGAATCTAACATATTCACTAATACCACCTTCATAAAGGAATTTATCTCCTTGAGTATCTTCTTCATCTCTATCATCTCTTAAAGTAAGTTGAAGTCCTTTATTTAAGAAAGCTAGTTCTCTAACTCTTACTTTTAAAGTTTCATAATCAAATATTTCACTATCAAATATATCAGCATCTGGTTTAAATGTTACGGTAGTACCAGTTCTTTCTGGTTCACATTCACCAACAACAGTAAGTTTTTGAACAGTTTTACCACCATTTTCAAACTTTACTTCATATATTTTACCTTCTTTATATACTCTTACAGTTACCCAGCTAGATAAAGCATTAACTACTGATGCACCAACACCATGAAGTCCTCCACTAACTTTGTAACCTCCACCACCAAATTTACCACCAGCATGAAGTACTGTGTAAACTGTTTCAACAGTAGAAATACCAGTCTTAGGGTGTATACCTACTGGAATACCACGTCCATCATCTTTTACAGTAATAGAGTTACCTTTGTTAATAATTATTTCAATATTATGACAATATCCTGCTAAAGATTCGTCAATTGAGTTATCAACAATTTCCCATACTAAATGATGAAGTCCCTTTACATCAGTAGTACCAATGTACATACCTGGTCTTTTTCTAACTGCTTCTAGTCCTTCTAGGACTTGAATATCATTCTCATTATAATTATCTGCCATTATTTACCTCCCAAATCAATTACTAAAGCCTTATTAATGAGACTCTTTTTAACATTATTAATGTCTGTTGTAGTTATAAATACCTGTATTTTAGTATTTAAATTATTTAATATACTATTTCTATTATCAATATCAAGTTCACTAAACAAATCATCAAGTAATAATATAGGTTCTTCATAATAATCATTTATTAATATCTCAAGTTCACTCATTTTAAGTGACAAAAGAATTATTTTTTGAAGACCCTGTGAAGCATAGTCTCTAGCACTAGTATTATTATAAATAAAATCAAAGTCATCCCTATGAATACCTGTACTTGTTTGTCCAAGTTCCATTTCTTTATTTCTATTTTTCTTTAAAAGTTTAATTATTTCTTCTTCACTTTTATTTAAAAAGGCACTTTCATATTTAATATATAAAGTATCTTGTTTTTTAAATTTTTTAAATATCTTTTGAATATATTTATTAATTCTTTCAATGTATTCATTTCTAACAGTGCATATTTCCTTACCTAAGGATGCTATTTTTTGATCTAACAAGTCTAAATATAAAACATCACTATTAGAATTAATATACATTTTCTTTAAATACTCGTTTTTATTCTTAATAAGAGTATTATAACTATTAAGAATTTTTAAATAATTCTTATTAATTTGTGATAAACTTACATTTAAATAGTTTCTTCTAGTATTTGGAGATTCCTTTACTAACTTAAGTTCATCAGGTGAAAAAATAATAACTTTATATTGTGAAATAAATTCACTTATTCTTCTTTTTAAACTATTATTAATTTTAGTTTTTTTACCTTTAGGAGTATAAACGTATTCAAGCGTTTTATTTTTCCCATTTTCTTCGGTGCTAATCTTAATCTTAAAAAAGTCTTTTCCATTTTTTAACATTACGCCTTCATCATTATTTTTAAAACTTCTGGCCAAACTACAAACATATATACTTTCTAGTATAGTAGTTTTTCCAATTCCATTATCACCAATTATGATATTAATATTACTAAGATCATCTATCTTATATTTATCATAATTTCTAAAATTTGTTAGTTCAATTTTTTTCAGGCGCATTTTAAAACCTCTTTTAAGCATAATTTAAAAAGTAATAGGTATACTAGTACTCCTATACCTATTACAAATTATATCACAAAATGGCCCTTTTTCATAGGATTTTCTTCTATTTTTTGAAATTTCTATCCACTAATTTAGTATTAATTTTAGATGCTTTTAAATACTGTTGATTAAAACTATAAAAAGATATATCAAATATCATTTCAAACCCATTTTTAAACACTACAATTGTCTTTCTTTTATTCTTACAAGGATAATATTCTTCTATATTGTTAAAACTTATCCAAGTAGTGTTATTTCTAGTAGGTGAAGTAATAGGAAAAAATATAATTCTATTTGCTTCTTGCACTACTATAGGCGATTTATATCTAGAATTAGTGTAATAAGTACTGTTTTTTACTCTAGATTTATAATCAACTCCAAAATATTCACACGAATCTTCAATAACTCTAAATGTAGATTCTTCTAAAATATAGTTATTTTTATTTTCTATAGCTTGACTACCTTTATATCCATTTGGAAGTAAAGCTAATGTACTATCATTTACCTTATAACTCATTTCAAAACCTCCCTTCTTGACAACATATAATAAACAATTAATATGTCAAAATTTGTCAAAAAATGTCGAATAAATGAATAAAATAAAAAAAGACACAATTAAGTGTCTATTTTTAATATTAATAAGTTTTAATAGGTAATATTAATTGAACTAAATCACCATTATCATCTTGTTTTAATATAATTGGTTTAATTTCACCATTAAAGTAAATACATATTTCTTTTTCATTAAAGCTTCTTAAAGCTTCCATCATATACTTAACACTGAAGGAAATTCTAATATTTTCACCTTTAATAACTTCAATATTCATTTTTTCTTCTATTTTACCTATTTCAGAACAACTAGAAGTTAAAGTAAGAGTATTTCCATTTGTTTCTAATGATACTATATTTTTGTCTTTAGATTGAGCAAGTATAGATGCTCTATCCATAATATTATAAAATTCACTAACATCTAACTTATAAATAGTTTCAAAAGAATCAGGAAGTAAAGTATCAGTATTTGGATATGTTCCATTTAATAAACTAGATTGAAATAATAAATTATTATACTTAAAGATAATCTTATTAGAAAAATTATATAGTTCTATAGAAGAATCATTATCATCAAGAAGCTTAATAAATTCATTTATATTACGAGATGGTATAACTATGTTAATATTTTGATTAAATCCATCATTAAAGTTAACTGTCTTTTTAGCAAGTCTATAAGAGTCAGTAGCAGTACAATCAAGTTTATTTCCAGTTATTTTAAGATTAATACCTGTTAATAAAGGTTTACTCTCTTGTGTAGAAGTAGCAAATACAGTTTGATTAACTATTTCCTTAAAATTACCACTAGTAAGCTTAATAGCGTCACTATTAGTATCCATATTAATTTTAGGGAAGTCATTAACATCAAAACAATTTAGATTATAAGTACCTGTATCAGTAGTAATAACAACCTTATTACCATCAACTTCTTCTATTTCAACCTCTTCACTAGAAAGTTTTCTTAATATATCTAGTAAAAATCTTCCATATATAACAGAACTACCTTCATTAGTAATTTCTTTAATATCATTTTTATCTATAAATGATCTAATAGTTATTTCATTATCAGTAGCAGTTAAATATAATCCATCTTTATTAAGTTCAAATAATATACCATTAATAACTGGAATAATATTTCTATTAGATAAAGCCCTTCCAACATTATTTAAATTATCAAGTAATAAATTTCTATTAATTTTTAATTTCATTTTAATCCTCCTTTATTATTTATTAAAAATTATTTTTTTATTATAGTAGTGAATATTGTTAACAATTTTTAATTTTGTAGATAATATCTATGTTTACACCATTTATTATAATGTTAACAACTATCATTTTTCAACATTTTATTCACCCATCTTCTTTTTAATTTCAGAAATTTGATTATCTAAGTTTTGATCTGTTTTTAAATCTTCACTTATTTTTTCATAAGCATGAATAACAGTTGAGTGATCTCTTCCACCAAATTCGAGTCCTATACGTGGATAAGTCTCGTCAGTAAGTATTCTACATAAATACATTGCTATCATCCTAGCATTAGCTATCTCTTTACTACGCTTTTTACCATTTAAATCGTCTACTTTTAATTCATAGTATTCAGCAACAACATTTTTAATCTTATTAATTGAATTATCATAATAAGTACCAATACTAGTAGTGTATTCATCAAGAGCTTCTCTAGCATCATCAATAGTAATTGTATTTAAATGCATCATTGCCTTCCAAAATACTAATCTTCTAACCATTCCCTCTAGATTTCTAACATCGCTTCCACTATTAGAAGCAATAAAACCAATAACGTCATCTGTTAAATTAAGCATTAACTCTTCAGTTTTTATTTTATTCTTTATTATCTTTACTTTTAAATCATAATCTGGAATGTTAACAATTGCCTTAAGTCCCCAGTTAAATCTGGTTTTTAATCTATCTTCAAACATCTTAAGGTCATCAACACTTCTATCTGAACATATAATAATTTGCTTTTCATTATTATATAAACTACTAAATGTATTAGTAAATTCTTGTCTAGAAGCAGTGGCATTAGCTAAGAATTGAATATCATCAATTATTAACACATCTATATCTCTATATTTATGTTTAAATAATTCAATATATTTAAGATTTTCTTCTACACTTCCAGTGTTTTTAGACATTTTAATAAAATCAGTAACAAAATCATCACACTGTATATACAAAACTCTTAAATTTGAATGTTGCTGTATATAATTACCAATAGCGTGCATCAAATGAGTTTTTCCTAATCCACTCTTACCATATAAGAATAAAGGATTAAATACTTTACCAGGATTCTGGGCAACTTCTAAGCAAGATTGAAATGCATATCTATTAGATTCACCTACTACAAAATTATCAAATGTATAATCTTCTCTAATATTAGATTTAAATTTAAGAGCTTCCTCATCATCAAGCATATAATTATCAACTTTTGGAGGACTCATCACGCTGTTATTTGTTTCATCTATAAAATCTTTTTCATCTTTAAATTGTATATTTAAATGATTACCAGTAACTTCTTCTAAAGCTTCTTCCATAATATCTTTATAATATGAAGTTAATTGATCAACAACGACTTTACCAGGATTTTTAATTATTAAATCATTATCAGTAATTTTAAGTAGTTCTAGCGGTTTAAACCAAGTAGCATATGAAACATAAGATACTTTTTGATTAATATGTTCTAAGAAATCATTCCATATAGAATTTTGATTCATATCTACTCACCCCGCTATACACAACTTATCTACACACATTTTAACCCAATTAATTCTTTTTTTAAAGCATAAATTTTACAGTTTTTTTATACACACTAGTTATTAACAGTTTGTAAACACATAAACACTGATAAATACTAAACTAAAACAATTTATCCACATTATCAACATTTTTTCTATACACTGTTAATAACATCAATTTTGTAAACAATGTTAATACAGTGAATATGTGGATAATTTTGATTGACAAATAATATTCTAGTGTTTATAATTAAACAAGTCAAGAGAAAAATTAAGGAGGAAGATATAAATGAAAAAAACACCAGTAGTACAAAAGAAAAATACTAAAATTAAAAAACAAGGATTTTTATCTAGAAGTGCAAGTATATTAAAATCAAGAAGACAAAAAGGAAGAAAAAATCTAATTAATAAATAACTACTAACTAAATAGTAGTTTTTTTTTGGCTAATATAGTAAAATATAGGAGAGTTAAAGGAGATTACTATGAATAAAAAGTATATTATTTCTAAAAATGAAGAAATTGGACTAATAGTTAAAAATGGAAACAAGAATAATAGTAATTTCTTTATTATATATAATATAGAAAGTAATGAAGAATATAACATGTATTGTGTTAGTGTTAGTAAAAAGATTGGAAAGGCTCACACAAGAAACTTAATTAAGAGAAGAGTTAAAGATATCCTAATGAAAAATAAACTTTTCTTAAAAAGAAAATATGTTATAATAGTTAAGAAAGAAGCACTAGATGCATCTTATGAAGATTTAACTAAAGTACTAATTAATCAAATAAAAGGAGCTAAATAATGAAAAATGTTAAAAAAATAGCAGTAATAGTAGTGCTTACATTATTATTAACAACAGGATGTACAAAGAGTTTTAAAGATGAAACTTCAAATAAAGTATATACAAGTAATATCTTATGTAAGCCAACAGATAAAGAAACAATAAAAATATATGAAGAAAATAAAATAGAAATTGATAAATTACCTGAGTGTAAAAATTTAAAAGCTAACTCAGGTGGATATGAAGGACTATGGACAAATATTTTTGTTAAACCATTAGCATTCATAATAGTTAAGATAGGATTATTGCTTAAAAACTATGGTTATTCAATAATACTTCTTGGAATATTACTAAGATTATTAGTTTTCCCACTAAGTAAGAAAACAATGGATATGTCAGAAAATATGAAAAAAGCAAATCCAGAACTTCAAGCATTAGAAAAAAAATATGCAGGAAGAAATGATCAAGAATCTATGATGCAAAAATCACAAGAAATGATGTTAATTTATAAAAAGTATAATATTAAACCTGCATCAGGATGTTTGGTATCACTTATACAATTACCTTTATTCTTTGCATTCTTAGAAGCAATTCAAAGAATTCCAGTAATACTAGAAGAAACAACATTCGGATTATATTTAGGAACTACTCCATCTCAAGCGTTAGCTAGTGGAAAATGGTGGTATTTAATAGTAGTAGCCCTAATAGCCGTTACTACATATTTCTCAATGAGCAATGTGAATAATTCATCAGCACTGCCAGATCAAGCAAAACAAACAAAAATGATGAGTATATTCATGGTAGTATTTATAACAATAATGTCTATGTCATTAAATATTGGTATTGGATTATATTGGATAGCAACTAGCGCATTCGCTGTTGGTCAAAATTACTTAATAAAAAGAAAAAGTAATAATTAATGGTTGTAAGGAAGTGGTATAAATGGAAAAATACGTATACAAAGGAAAAAATGTTGAAGATTTACTAAAACTAGCATGTGAAGAATTAAATGTTAGTGAAAGTGATATATTCTACAGTACTCATGAAGAAAGAACTGGATTATTTTCAGGTAAAAAAATAGTAGTAGAACTTATAAAAGTATCAGATACTGCTGATTTCGGTAAACAAATACTAGAAAATATATTAAAAGGATTCAACATTGAAGGACAAATTGAAAAGAAAATAAGAGATAAGCAAATATTCTATTCTGTTCATTCAGACAACAATGGAGCATTAATTGGTAAAAATGGTAGAATTTTAGATAATATTCAAAAATATTTAAGACAAGCCATAAATGCTCAAATAGGCATTCATGTTAATATTGTTTTAGACATTGAAAACTATAAAGAAAAACAAAATAGATATCTAGAAAGAGATGTAAAAAGAATAGCTAGAGAAGTAACACTATCTAAAAAAGAAGTTAAACTAGATCCAATGAATAGTTATCAAAGAAGAATAGTTCACAATGCACTATCAAAATTTGATTATATTTCAACAGAAAGTATTGGAGAAGAACCAAATAGATGTGTTGTAATTAAGTATAAAGAAAAAGAAGAAGAGAACAAATAGTTCTCTCTTTTTGTTTATTTCCCAAAAATCTTCATTTCCCGGGAAATAAATGATTTACATGTACTTTAAAAAGTAGTATAATCTCTTCCTAGTGGAGGTGTGTAAACATGGAAGATACAATAGCCGCAATCGCAACATCTGTGGGAGTTAGTGCAATTAACATTATTAAGGTAAGTGGAAGTAAAGCAATTGAAATCACTAATAGTATATTTAAAGGAAAAGATTTATCAAAAGTTAATCCATTTACTATTAACTATGGTTTTATTATGGAAAATGAAGAAAAAATTGATGAAGTACTCGTTTCTGTGTTTAAAGCACCAAAATCTTATACAGGTGAAGACGTAATAGAAATAAATACACACGGGGGAATTGCTTGTACAAATAAAATACTTGAACTATTGTTAACACATGGGTGCAGATTAGCACAGCCAGGTGAATTTCTAAAAAGAGCTTTCTTGAATGGAAAAAGAGATCTATTAGAAGCAGAATCAATAAGTGATTTAATAGAAGCAAAAACTTCTAAAGCACGTAAAATGGCTATGCAAGGAGCCACTGGTGAATTATCAAAAATGATAAAAGAACTAAGAGAAAAATTAGTAACTATCATTTCTAATATAGAAGTAAATATAGATTATCCAGAATACGACGACGCAATAGTATATACAAATGAATTATTGGATAAAAATATTTTAGAAATAAAAGAATCACTATCTAAAATATTAGAAGAAAGTGAAAAAGGAAAAATAATAAAAGATGGTATTAATGTAGGAATAGTAGGAAAACCTAATGTAGGAAAGTCATCTTTATTAAATAGACTATTAAATGAAGAAAAAGCAATAGTTACTGATATTGAAGGAACAACAAGAGACATAGTTGAAGGAAAAATAGTAATTAATGGTATTACACTAAATCTTATAGATACAGCTGGAATAAGAGAAACTGATAATCTAGTTGAACAAATTGGAGTTAATAAAAGTAAGGAAATAATAGAAAAAGCAGACCTAATAGTTGCAATGTTCGACTCATCTAGAAAATTATCAGAGGAAGATAAAGAAATAATTGAAAGTATTAAAGATAAAAAAACAATAACATTAATAAATAAGACTGACTTAAAGCAAGAAATTGATTTAAGTATGTTTAAAAAAGAAGATATAATTGAAATATCAATAAAAAATGATGAAGGAATAAATAAATTATTAGATAAAATAAAAGAAAAATTTAATTTAAATGAAATAGATACAAGTGATTATACGTACTTATCTAATAGTAGACAAATATCAATAGTAAAAAACTGTGTATCACTTAGTGAAGAAATATATGAAGCTAATAAAAATAAAGTAGAAGTTGATTTAATTCAAATAGACATACAAAGATTATGGGAAATGCTAGGTGAATTAATAGGAATAACTTACAAAGAAGAATTTATAGATGAAATGTTTAAAAGATTTTGTCTAGGAAAATAGGAGGCATATAATATGTATGAAGTAATAGTAATTGGTGGTGGACACGCAGGATGTGAAGCCTCTTTAGCATGCGCTAGAAAAGGTCACAAAACTTTACTAGTAACAGGAAATATAAACAACATAGCCGATATGCCTTGTAACCCTTCAATCGGAGGATCAGCAAAAGGAATAGTAGTTAGAGAAATAGATGCACTAGGCGGAGAAATGGGCATAAATGCAGATAAATCACATCTACAAATAAAAATGCTAAACTCAAAAAAAGGACCTGGAGTTAGAAGTTTAAGATGCCAAGCAGATAAAACAACATATCCACTAAACATGTTAAAAACACTTCAAGAAACTTCTAATCTAGAAATAAAAGAAGTTTTAGTAAGAGAAATAATAGTTGAAAATGGTGAAATTAAAGGTGTTATAACAGAAGAAAATGAAAAAATTGAATCTAAAAAAGTAATTATAACAACCGGAACATATCTAAATGCAGATATATTAAGAGGTCACAATAAGCAAAAAGGTGGACCTCATGGAGAAAAACCATCACTATATTTAAGTCAAAGCATGCAAGATAATGGACTTATAATGAGAAGACTTAAAACTGGAACACCTCCAAGAGTACTTAAAAGTACGATAGATTATTCTGAATGTGAAGAAGAAAAAGGTGATCAAGAGTTATTATCTTTTTCTAATTTCTATGATCCAACATATGATATAGATAAACAAGAATCATGTTTTTTAACATATACAAATAAAAAAACTCATCAAATAATATTAGATAATCTAGATAAATGTGCCCTATATAGTGGACTTATTGTAGGTGTAGGACCAAGATACTGTCCATCAGTAGAAGATAAAATAGTAAAATTTAGAGACAAAGATAGACATCAAATATTTTTGGAACCTGAAAGAAAAAATGGTGAAGAAATATATGTAGGTGGATTTTCAACAACTATGCCAGAAGAACTTCAAGAAGAATTAATTCACTCTATGGATGGACTACATAATGCAAAAATAGTTAAATATGGATATGCTATAGAATACGATGCAATAGACTCTACTGAACTTAATATGACACTTGAAACAAAGAAAATAAAAGGACTATATACAGCAGGTCAAATTAATGGAACTAGTGGATATGAAGAAGCAGCAGCGCAAGGATTAATCGCAGGAATAAATGCGTCTTTAGCACTAGAAAATAAAGAACCTATGATTTTAAAAAGGAATGAAGCATACCTAGGAGTATTAGTAGATGATCTAATAAATAAAGGTATAACTGAACCATATAGACTTCTAACTTCAAGAGCTGAATTTCGTCTTTTATTAAGACACGACAATGCAGATATTAGACTTACAGAAATTGGAAGAAAAGTTGGATTAATAAATGATGAAAAATATGAAATTTTTCAAAACAAGTTAAAAAATATAGATAAAATAACTGAAGAACTTTCAAATACTTACATAGAAGGAAATGAAAGAAATAATAACTACTTAGAAAATATTTCTTCATCAAAACTACAAGGTAAAGTAAATGCTCTAGAACTTTTAAAAAGACCAGAAATTGAAATAAAAGACATAGAATTCTTAACAGAAAAAGAATATGATAAGAAAGCTATTGAAGAAGTAAGCATAAATGTAAAATATAAAGGATATATAGATAAAACTGAAAAAGAAGTAGAAAAGATGCTACTTCTAGAAGAAAAGAAAATACCTGAAGATATAAACTACGACAATGTAAGAAATATAGCAACAGAGGCAAGACAAAAGCTAAGTAAAATAAGGCCTCTAACTATTGGACAAGCATCAAGAATTAGTGGTGTTAATCCAGCAGATATAACAATGCTTTTAGTTTATTTAAAAAAGGAATATCCATATGAATAAAGAAGAATTTGTAAATGAATTAAAAAATATTAATATTGACATAACAAATGAAGAATTAGCAAAATTTGACAGATACAAAGAACTACTAAAGGAATATAATGAAAAGTTTAATCTTACAGCTATAATTAAAGATGAAGATATTTATTTAAAACATTTTTATGACAGTTTATGTTTACTAAAATTAGACAAAATAAAAGATAATCTAAACATAATTGACATTGGAACAGGAGCAGGTTTCCCAGGAATTCCTCTAGCAATTATGAAAGAAAATATAACTGTAACTTTACTAGAATCTAACGAAAAAAAATGTAAATTTCTAGAAGTAGTAGCAAATGAACTAGGGCTTAAAAATATAATTATTATAAATGACAGAGCAGAAAAATATGCTAAGAATCATAGAGAAATGTATGATATAGCTACTTCAAGAGCTGTAAGTGCTTTAAAAGTATTATTGGAACTTGAAACACCACTTGTAAAAGTGGGAGGATATATAATTCCACTAAAAAGTCATATAGAAGAAGAATTATTTGATTCAAAAACTATGATAAATGAATTAGATTTAACTATTGAAGACGCTATAAAATATACATTACCAATAGAAAATTCTAATAGAACAATGCTAATAATTAAAAAGAATAAAAAAACAAAAGAATCTTATCCAAGAGAATATAATAAAATAATAAAGGACTTGAAAAAAAGGCAAAATTAAAGTAAAATTAACATATAATAGCAATAAGGGGCTGATTAGAGTGAATAATAAGGAAATAGTAAATGTTCGCGTGGATGAAATAGTACCAAATAGATTTCAACCTAGACTAACTTTTAACGAAGAAGAAATTAAAGATTTATCTGAATCTATTAAGATGCATGGTGTAATTCAACCATTAGTCTTAAGAAAATTAGGAGATAAGTATGAAATAATTGCAGGTGAAAGAAGATACAAGGCTGCTAGTTTAGCAGGTCTTCAAACTGTACCAGCAATAATAGTAGATATGGATGATAGAGAAAGTGCAGAAGTAGCATTAGTAGAAAACTTACAAAGAAAAGACCTAACAGCTATTGAAGAAGCACAATCTTACAAGAAAATACTTGATATGGGATATTTAACTCAAGAAGAATTAGCCACTAGAATGGGCGTAAGTCAACCTAACATAGCTAACAAATTAAGATTATTAAATCTAGCAATTCCGGTAAAAGAAGCCTTACTTGCTAATAAAATTTCAGAAAGACATGCAAGAAGCCTACTTAACATAACTGACTCTAATTCACAAATTGCTATGCTAAATAGAATTATTAATGAAAGATTAACAGTAAGACAAACTGACGATGAAATAAATAAGATGTTAGGTAAAACAACTTCATATGAAGAAGAAAAACCACTAGATATTAATGTAAGTGCAATTAAAGAGGAATCACATAACGTAATAGAAGAACATAAACCTACAGATATTGATTTACTACTTAAATCTGAAAGTGATATTACAAAACCAGAGCCAGCAACAATGCCTAATTATGAAGAACCAATAATGAATAATGAATCTAGTAATATATTTGAAAATCCAAAGGCATCTTATGAAGAGCCATCATTTGCTACTCCATCTATGCCTGAAGAAAAACTAGAACCACTAAATACAACTATAGAGACAGTAAATGAAATGCCAATAAATCCATTTATGAGCAATTCATTTGATAATTTTGAAACACCTACTGCGGAAGAACCAAAAGAAGTTCCTAGTTTCGAACAACCAGTGCAAACAGAACCTACACCAGAGCCAGAAATAATGGACTTTACTGAGAAAGAACAAATAAATGAACCACAAAGTGATGAGGATGATAGTTCTAGCATACCAACTAAGTCAATTCCAAGCGCTATTTCATCAATAAGAGAAAAAATATCAAACTTAAATAGTCAAGGATACGAAGTAGAATCAGAAGAATTTGATTTTAATGATACATATCAAATAATAATAAAAATAAAGAAGGACTAATCCTTCTTTTTTTGTTGAATGAAATATGGTTCAGTCCCCTTAATAAAAAATAGTAAGTCTTTTTTTGTTAAATCACTAGTACTCCCATTAATTGGATTAACAAAAGTGCCCAAAACTCCAAGTGGTATTTCATCGATTTCATCTTTAGTACCCTCCAAATATGTTTCTATAGATCTAGCCCATATTCTCTTAGTAACTAAACTAGACAAATCCCCTACTTTTCTATTATCATCATACCCACTCCATACCATTGCAAGAGCATCAGAATTGTAGCCTACTACCCAGTAATCAAAATCAGTAGTGCCAGACTTAGCATAATATTTTCTTGTTAATAAGTTCTTAACAACCAGCAATGTTGGGCTAGCATAATCTATGTATGTATAATTATATGTATTAGCAAGCATATCATTTAAAATATATATATACCTATAGTCTTCTACAGTATCCTCGCTATATTCTTTTTCATAAAGAATATTTCCATCTAAATCAGTAATCTTTCTAATAAAAAATGGCTCATTAAGAATGCCTTTATTAGCTAAAACGCTATAAGCATTAGAAAAATCAAGCATGTTTAACTCTTCAGTACCTAAAGCTAAAGAAGCAACAGGTGTTATTTGATTTTTAACACCAAGTCTTTTAAGAGTTTTAATAAGTTCATTATATCCTAAAAATAAATGAGTTTTAACAGCATAAATATTATCCGAAAGTGCAATGGCAAGAGCCATTGTTATTTCTTTATTAGGATAATTATCACCATAATTTCTAGGAGAATATATTTTATTATCACCTAAAGAAAAATCAGTTTTCTCACTAGAGAATAAAGAAGTAGAAGTCATTCCATTTTTAAGAGCTGCTAAATATAAAAAAGGCTTAATAACTGATCCCACTTGTCTTTTAGACTGAGTAACTCTGTTATATTCACTTCTACTATAGTTTTTTCCTCCTATTAAAACCCTAATAGCGCCAGTTTTAGGCTCTCTAATCATAAGGCCAATCTCTTCCTGCCCCTCACCCATTTCTTCATCTATAATGGTCTCAATTTTGCTTTGAGAGTATGAATCAAGATTAGTATATATAATAAGCCCTGATTTATTTATTTTATCCAGTGAAAGTTTAATATGATTTAATTCATCATTAACAGCGTCCCTATAATAAAGAGAACTAATAACCATATTACTATCTTTTTTACCATAAAAAATAAGTTCCTCACTAAAAGCATCTCTTGCCTCTTCACTACTAATATAGTGATTATTAACCATAGAGTCTAATACAACCTTCTGCCTTTCTTTTGCATTGTTATAATAGATAATAGGATTATAATAAGTAGGATTCTTAGGAATACCAACTATAATAGAAGCTTCAGCTAACGATAAATCATAAGCATGTTTATTAAAATAATATAGACTAGCTTCTTCTATACCTTTAGTACCTCCTCCAAAGTTAATAGTATTCAAATATCCTTCAAGTATTGCCTCTTTGCTATAGTGCATCTCTAAATCAAAAGTTAAAAAAGCTTCATCAATTTTTCTCTTCCATGTTTTATCAAAACTTAAATATAAATTTTTAACATACTGCTGACTAATAGTAGATGCACCTTGATCTAAACTACCATTTTTAATATCTACATAAAGAGCTTTCATTATTCTTGGATAATCAAAACCTTTATGAGCAAAAAAATTCTTATCTTCTACAGAAATAATAGCTTCTTTAATGTATTTAGACATATTATCTAAACTTACCCATGAATTAGCGCCTATATTTTGATAAAAAATATTGTCATCTTTATCAAGCATAATAATATTACTAGTATTTCTTATATCAATTTTAGGATTAAAATAAGAATAAACATATATGCAGATAAAAAATGCACTAATAAGGCAAGAAAAACAAAGAAGTATTTTATATAAAACTCTTAATATCTTCATAATAATATTATTAAAAAAATATAAAAAAATATAAGTAATTTATAATGATAAACAAACTTATTATAGAATATAATAAAAAAGATATTAAAAACATCTTGAAATATTATGAAAAATCAGTATAATTTTAGAGGAAAGAGATGAGGAATATGAAATTAAAAGGAATAACTGAAGAACAATTAGAAACTATGTCATATGACGACGTAGCATATGAGGTTTTAAAAGAACGTGGAAAGAAAATGTCACTAAGTGACTTATTTGATGCGGTTTGCGAATTAATGAATTTAGATAAAAGTGCTAAAGATGACTATATAGCAGAATTCTTTACCCTACTTTCAACAGAAAAAAGATTTATTAAGCTAGACAAAGGTTTCTGGGATTTAAGAGAAAATCACACAGCTAAAATTGAATTAAGTGAACTTGAAGAAGAAGAAGAAACAGAAACTGAAGAAGAAACAGAGGAAGAGGAAGAAGATACAATGTACATCGATGAAACTAAAGAAGTAGATGATGATGAAGCAGAAGATGAATATAAAGATTTAGTGTTAATCGATGAAGATTCAGAGGCAGAACTTTAGCTTAAAATAATTATAATAAATAATTATAAAGGAGGCTAAAATGCTAGAAAGATTAAAATTAATAGAAGAAAGATATAATTTTTTAACTGAAGAGTTAACTAAACCTGAAGTATACGGTGATTTTAACAAGATGAAAGTACTTTCAAAAGAAAAAACATCATTAGAAGAAACTGTAGAAAAGTACAAACAATACAAGACAGCACTAGAAGATGTTGAAGCCGCTAAAGAAATGGCTAAAGATCCTGAATATGCTGAATTTGCGCATGAAGAAATAGAAAGACTTCATAAGGAAATTGAAACTCTAGAAGAACAATTAACAGTACTATTATTACCAAAAGATCCAAATGACGACAAAAACGTAGTAATGGAAATAAGAGGAGCAGCTGGAGGAGATGAAGGAAACATCTTCGCAGGTGATTTATTTAGAATGTATTCTAAGTATGCTGAAAAAATGGGCTGGAAGATAGAAATAACTAATGAAGTTCCAGGAGAAAGTGGTGGCTACTCTACTATAGAATTTATGTTAAATGGTGATAATGTATACTCTAAATTAAAATTTGAAAGTGGATCACACAGAGTTCAAAGAGTACCAGCAACTGAGTCACAAGGAAGAGTTCATACATCAACTGCAACAGTATTAGTAATGCCAGAAGCAGAAGATGTAGAAGTAGAACTACTAGAAAAAGATTTAAAAATAGATGTATGCCGTTCTTCAGGAGCTGGAGGACAATGTGTAAATACTACTGACTCAGCAGTACGTGTAACTCATATTCCAACAGGATTAATGGTATACTGCCAAGTAGAAAGAAGTCAAATAAAGAATAAAGAAAAGGCTCTTCAAATATTAAAAACACGTCTATATGACTTGAAATTAAAAGAACAAGAAGAAGCTCTAGGAGCAGATAGAAAAAGTAAAATAGGTACTGGAGATAGATCAGAAAAAATAAGAACATACAACTATCCACAAAATAGATTAACTGATCATAGAATAAATTTCACAATCATGCATTTAGACAAAGTTATGGAAGGAGATCTTGATGAAGTAATCGAAGCTCTAATAACTGAAGATCAAAAATTAAAAATGAGTGTTGATAATGGACAATAAAACAGTAACTAAATTAGAAATAGAAGAACTAAAAAAAATAGGTAAATATACAAAAAGAAACATAAAAAAGCTAGAAAAAGGATATCCAATCCAATATTTAATTGGATACGTAAACTTTTATGGTAACAAAATAAATGTTAATGAAGATGTACTAATACCTAGATATGAAACAGAATATTTAATAGAAAAAACTATTAATTACTTAAAAATATTAAACATTAATAGTCCTAAAATACTAGATCTATGTACAGGAAGTGGATGCATAGGCTTAACCATGCAAAAAGAACTAAATTCACAAGTAATAATGAGTGATATAAGTAGAAAAGCCCTAAAAGTTGCTAAAAAAAATGCTAAAGAGTTATCATTAAATACTATAATAATAAAAAGTGACTTATTTAAAAACATAAAGGAAAAAGACTTTGACTTAATAATAAGTAATCCTCCTTATGTAATGAAAGATGAACAACTTCCAAAAGAACTATCTTATGAACCAAAATTAGCATTATATGCTGACAATAATGGTACAAAGATAATTGAAGAAATAATAAAAGAATCTAAAAAATATGTAAAAGATAATTTCTTAATAGCAATAGAAATAAATGAAAAAAGTGAAAAACAACTAACTGACATAGTAAAACAGTATTATAAATACTTCTATTTTGAAAAAGATCTGTGTTCTAAAACAAGATATTTATTTATAATGAATAAAAAAATAGAAAACTAGCCAATAATTATTAGAAAGGCTGGTTTTTTAATGAAAAAAGCACTATTACTAATAGTATCAATAATTATTATTATTTTATCAATATCAAACAAAGAAAATGATGAAATAATTATACCATCTTCGTCTATAAGATTTAGAATAATACCTAACTCAAATGAATTAAACGATTTATATATAAAAGAAAAAGTAAAAGAAGAAATATCTACATATTTTATAAATAAGACAAACAATATAGAAGAAGTAAGAAATAATATTAATGAAAATATAAAAAGTATAGACAATAAAATTAATAAAGTATTTGTAGATAATGACTACAATAAACCATATAACATTTCATTTGGAATGAATTATTTTCCAGAAAAAACATATAAAGGAATTAGTTACCAGGAAGGTTACTATGAATCACTTGTAATAAAAATTGGTGAAGCAAAAGGTGGTAATTACTGGTGTGTACTATTCCCTCCTCTATGTATGATAGATGATAATAAAAGTGAAAATGAATATAAATCTCTTGTATCGGAAATAATTAAAAGAATCATAAAAAAATAAAAAGTCACTATAATTAAATAGGTGACTTTTTTGCATATAATATCATTATTAATAATAGCCTTATCTCTTAGCATAGATGCTTTTTCTCTATCACTAGCGTATTCTCTACTAAAAATAAAGAAATCTAAAATATTATTTATATCATTACTAACTGGATTATTTCATTTTATTTTATCATTAACTGGCTCAATGCTAGGAAACAAACTAAGTATACTACTAAAGATTAACAGCAAAATAGTTCTTATGTTAGTATTATTATATATATTAATTGAAGTAATAAAAAACAGTGAAGAATCAAAGAAAATTAATCCATCACTAAAACAAATGCTACTCTTTTCTTTTTTAGTATCTATAGATAGTTTCTCTATTGGATTTGGAATAAATTATGTAACGTCTCATATAGTATATGCATCATTTGTTTTTCTTCTATTTAGCGCTTCTTTTACTTACATAGGATTTATATTAGGAAACTATTTAACAACAGTTAAAAAGAAAAAAGTAAAACCTATATTAATAATATTATTATTTACAGCAATAGCCTACTTTTTATGTAAAGCATAGATAAAAATAATTGACATAAATCAAAAATAATTCTATATTAAAAATGTAAGATTCTATAATTAAGGAGGTAAATATGTCAAGACTTAAAATTACTGGAGGAAAAACACTTAGTGGCACTATAAATATTAGTGGTGCTAAAAACAGTGCAGTAGCACTTCTTCCAGCAGCAATTCTTGCAAAATCTAAATGTAAGATTTATAAAGTACCTAAAATAAGAGATATAGAATATTTATTAAAAATACTAGAAGTATTAGGATGTACATACAAAATAGAAGAAGATCAAATAGAAATAGATACTACTAATTTAAAAAATGCGCCTGTACCTGAAGAATTATCACAACAAATGAGAGCCTCTTATTATTTTATGGGAACTCTTTTGGCAAGATTTAAAAGAGCTGAAATATGCTTTCCAGGAGGATGTAACTTTGGATCACGCCCTATTGACCTTCATATAAAAGGATTTGAAGCACTAGGAGCTAAAGTAGAAATCATTAAAAGTAGATATATTATTACTGCAAAAAAACTAGTAGGTGCAAGAATATACTTAGACTTTGCTTCAGTAGGTGCAACTATTAACATAATGCTAGCTGCCACATACGCAAAAGGTCAAACAATAATTGAAAACGCAGCAAGAGAGCCAGAAATAATAAATGTAGCTTCATTCTTAATTAATATGGGATGCAAAATAACAGGAGCAGGAACAAGCACAATTATTATTGAAGGAAGCGAAGAATTAGATAATGGAGTTGTAGAAGTATTTCCAGACAGAATAGAAGCTGCAACTTATGTAATAATGGGAGCTCTATGTGGAAAAAATCTACACATAAAAGGAATAATAAAAGATCACATAAATGCAACACTGATTAAGCTTAAAGACGTAGGATGTGAATTTAAAGCAACTAATGATGAAGTTGTAATATCTAAATGTAAAAAAATAATGCCAACAGATGTTCATACTCAGGTATTCCCAGGTTTTCCTACAGATGTACAACAAGTATTCACAGTTTTACTAACGCAAGCTAAAGGTAAATCACATATATCTGAAAATATATATGAACTTAGATTTGAAAGTGCAATGCTTTTAAATAAAATGGGAGCAGACACATATGCAAATAAAAATGTATTAACTATAAATGGCCCAACTAAATTAAGAGGTGCTAACTTAACAGTACCTGATTTAAGAGGTGGAGCTGCACTTGTACTAGGTGCCTTAATAGCAAAAGGAGATACAATTCTTGACAACATTCCACTTATTTTAAGAGGATATGAAGACATAGTAGAAAAGTTATCTAATGTAGGTGCTAAAATAGAAATAATTGAATAAAAATATTACGAGGATGATAAAATGAAGAAAAAACTACTCGTAGTATTTTTCTTTTCTCTAATATTAATTATTTTTATATATAAAAAATTAAGAAAAGAAGACTATTACTATCTACCAATTGGTGATGCCCTTTCAATTGGAATAGACTATAAAAATGATAAAACATTATCTTTTGTAGATTATTTAGAAAATTATTTAAAAGAAAGAAAAAAGAAAGTAATTGTTAATAAAACTTTTATATATGAAGACTTGCGAATAAAAGATTTATTAAATGATAACATAAACCCCCTATTAAAAGAGGCAAATTTAATAACAATTTCTATAGGTAGCGAAGAATTATTTAGTAAACTAAAAAGCAGTAATGAAATAATAAAAACAAAAGAAATATATAATTATATTGATAAAATGTTTAATAACTATAATGACTTACTATATCAAATAAGAAAACTAAATAAAAAAGAAATATTTATAATTGGATATTATAATCCGCTTGAAATAAAAAAAGAAAACGAAGAAGCAATAAAAGATATATATGAGTATATAGATAGTCAGTTTAAATTATTAGAAAGCAAATATGAAGTAAATTATATAGAAATAAATGAGGAATTTTCAAAACAAAAATATCTATTCTTACCAAACATAGATAATTCATTTCCAACAAAAGAAGCATATTACTATATATTTGATAAAATAAAAAGAAAGCTAATTCTTTAAATAGCTTTCTATAAAATCATCTAAATCACCATCAAGAACCTTAAATGCATCTGATTCTTCATAATTTGTTCTTAAGTCTTTAACAAGTCTATAAGGCTCAAGAAAATAGTTTCTAATTTGAGAACCAAAGTTAACATCCATAACAGCACCCTTAAGTTCATTTAATTTAGCATCTACAGTTTCTTTTTCAAGAATATATAACTTGCCCTTTAATATTTCAAGGGCTTTTTCTTTGTTTTTAATTTGACTTCTTTCATTTTGACAAGTAACAACTATTTTTGTAGGAAGATGAGTAATTCTAACAGCAGAATCAGTAGTATTAACACTTTGTCCCCCTGCCCCACTACTTCTATAGACATCAATTTTTAAGTCTTCTTCTTTAATATTAATTTCAATCTTAGTATTGATTTCAGGAGTAACTAGAACAGAAGCAAAGGAAGTGTGTCTTCTCTTATTAGAGTCAAATGGGCTGATCCTTACTAGTCTATGAACACCAGTTTCTCCTTTTAAAAGTCCAAAAGCATTCTCGCCTACTACATGCATAGTAATACCTTTAATGCCTACTTCTTCTCCCTTTTGTTCCCCTATTATTTCTACTTTATAGTTCTTTCTTTCAAAATATCTTAAATACATTCTCTTAAGCATATCGGCCCAGTCATTACTCTCTGTTCCCCCTGCCCCACTATGTATTTCAATATAAGCGTTATTATGATCAAATTCTCCATTTAATAAAATACTTACTCTTAGTTCGTTTAAGTTTTTTGAAATATCATCTTTTAAATTGTTAATATCCTCAGCTATTTCTTCATCAAAAATATCGGAGAACTCACTTAATAGTTTTATATCATCATTGACTTTATCGATAAGTGATAATTCTCTATTAATACTAGAAATCTCAGAAAGTATTTCTTTACTATCAGGGCTATTCCAAAAATTTTCACTATCACGCTTATCTTCTAACGATTTAAGTTTTAGTTTCTTACTATCGTAGTCAAAGTGACCTCCTATATTCTTCTATAAGAGAAAGAGAATCTTTAATAAATAAATCAAGTGTATTATTCTCCATAGTTATCCCTCACTATTTCTACTTCATCGCCATTTTTAACTCCAAGAGCGTTAGCTTCATCAGTATCAAGGTGTATTTCTAAAGTAAATGTATCTTTACTTCTAACAACTACGTTATTAAGAACCCCACCTCTTTCTCCAGGTATTCTAATGCTAATAACATCGTTATTACGAAGATTGTATTTATCTAAATCATTAGTATTAATATGTAAGTGTCTCTTAGCAATTATACAAGAGCTACTAGCGTTTACTACCCTATCCATAAAACTAATAGTCATATCAGCAGCATCTTCTAAATCACCGCTCAATCTAACAGGAGCATCTACCCCTAACTTAAAAGAGTCAGTTTTGCTTATTTCAACTTGAGTTTTGCTTCTAACAGGCCCTACTACCCTAACCCCTTTTATTTTGCCTTTAGGCCCAATAATATCAACCTTTAAATTAGACATAAATTCACCTGTTTGTGATAAATCTTTTACGCTATAAAACTCTTGATCAAAAAATAATTTATCAAAATCCTCTTTAGACAAATGAACATGTCTATTACTAATTCCAACTTTAACTTTCATATCATTTCCTCAACACAATTTTATCATAATTAAGTATTATTTTAAATAACAATGCATAAATTTAAATGGGTGAAAAAATGAATACAGAGGATTTATATTTAAAAGAATTACCTATTGAACAAAGCTACATTGAAAATATATTAAGGTTAAATAAAGGAAGAAAAGCTAAAATATATATGAGCTTTTCTAAAGATAATCACAAAGTATTTACTGGCACAGTAAGAGCTGCAGGAAGAGATCATATCTTACTAGAAGATGAAAAAGGTACTTACCTTCTGCTAATGATATACTTAGACTACATTGAGTTTGATGAAAAAATAACATATAAAGTATAATGTAAAGTTAGAGAATAATAAAAATAAATAAGCCATTATTTGATATAATGATATTATGAAAAAGTATATAAAAATATTATTATTAATTGTATTATTATGCCCTATATCAATAAAAGCACTACAAATAGATAATTTATATTCATCTAATGTGCTTGTTTATGACGTGGATGAAGACAAAACGATATATGAAAAAAATAGTTCAAACTCTTCTTCAATAGCGTCACTAACGAAAATAATGACAGCAATAATATCTCTAGAAAAGATAGAAGACGTTAACAAAAAAATAGAAATCACCTATGAAATGTTAGATGAAGTTCCATGGGATGCCGCAACTGCGCATTTAAATGCGTATGACACAGTTTCATATAAAGACTTGATCTATGCCCTAATGCTTCCTTCAGGAGCAGATGCTGCCTACTCTTTAGCAATAGATTTATATGAAAGCGAAGAAAAGTTTGTTGATAAAATGAATGAAAAAGCTAAAGAATTAGAAATGAGTAATACTAAATATGTAGATCCAGTAGGCTATTATGAAGGAAATAAATCAAATACTAAAGATTTATTATTATTAATAAAATATGCTCTAAAAAATAATACATTTAAAGAAGCATTTGAATCATCTTATTACAAAACTACAAATAACTTAGAATTTCAATCAACTCTAAGTAGTTATGGAAAAAGACTAAACAAAAGCTTTAACTATGTACTAGGAAGTAAAACGGGATATACAGATGAAGCAGGACTTTGTCTAATAACATTATCTAAAATTAATGATGAAGAATTAATAACTATTTCATTGGACGCACCTGTAGATACTAATAAAACAAATCACTTAAAAGATTTAGATAGTATTTATACATCTGTTAAAGACAATTTTACTAAAACTAAATTATACTCAAAAGATGAGACACTTTATCAAATCGAAACAAAATATGCAAAAGAAAAAACTATAGATGTAAAAATAAAGGAAGACTTATACAAATTTATTGAAGGAGAAGTAAATTTAGAAAGAGATTTAAAAGTAGAATATAGTGGTATTAATAAAGTAAAGTATAACGAAGAATTAGGCACTAATATAGGAACAGTCTATATTAGATTTAAAGGTGAAACTATAAAAGAAATACCAGTAATAATAGAAGAAGAGCTATCATTCAGCCTTATTTGTTTTGTTAAAGATAACATAATAATGATCACAGTAGGATTCATAGCGTTAATAATAATATACTTATATATTTATTGTAAAATAAAACATAAAAGACTAAAGATAAGAAAAATAAGGAAATAATATGGGTACATAATGTTGCACGTCTAGTATTTATCAATATTTCTTGGTATAATGTAGGGCGGAGGACTTATGAAAGTAATTCTAATTGAAAATGTAAAAGGTACAGGAAAAAAGGATGAAATTAAAGAAGTAAAGGATGGGTTTGGAACATTCTTAATAAAAAACAAAAAAGCTGTTCTATATTCTGGAAAAAGCAACGAGGTATTACAAGGCCAAATAAAGACTAGAGAAGAAAATGAAGCGGCTCATCTTTTAGAGTGCAAAGAAATAAAAGAAAAATTAGAAAAACTAGAAATAGTATTTACCGTTAAAACAGGAAAAGACGGTAAAGTTTTTGGGTGCATAAGTTCTAAACAAGTAAGTGAAGAATTATCAAAGAAAAATTTTGATATTGATAAAAAGATAATTAATGCAAAAGAATTAAATACACTTGGAACTCACTTAGTTGAAATAGATTTACATAAGAAAGTAGTAGCTAAACTAAAAGTTACTCTAAAAAGAGGTGAGTAATATGCCAAGAAAAGAACCACAAAACATAGATGCTGAAATAAATGCACTAGGATGTGCTTTTCTAAGCAAGGAAGCTCTAGATAAAGTATGTGAAGAATTAACTAGTGATATGTTCTACGAAAATAAACATAAAGCAATATATGATGCATTATTTGTATTAAGAAATAAAGATATTCCTGTAGATTTAACAACACTAACAAATGAACTTGAAAATGAAGATAAATTAAATAATGCAGGAGGAATTGACTACTTAACTGAAATACTTGAATCAGTAGCAACCCCAGCAAATATTGAACACTATATAAATATTATTTATGAAAAGTATATTTTAAGAACACTTATAAACAAATCATCAAACATAATAGAAGAATGCTATGAAGAACAAGGCGATGTAGTAAGTATTGTTGAAAATGCAGAAAAGAGCATTCTTGCAGTAAATGCAGATAGAATGGTAAAAGATATAAAACCAATTCAAGAAATACTTGTTAAAAGCCAAGAACAACTAGAATTCTTAGCTAAAAATGGTGGAGAAGTAACAGGTATTCCTACAGGATTTTATGATTTAGATGCTAAAACAACAGGTCTTCATGAAAATGAACTAATAATAATAGCAGGCCGTCCAGGAATGGGTAAAAGTGCTATCGCTATTAACATGGCTACTAATATGGCTATCAATGCTAAAAAAACAGTAGCATTATTTAACCTAGAAATGGGAGCAGTTCAAATAAACAACAGAATGATATCTTCAGTAGGACAAATTGACTCTATTAAATTAAGAACAGGTAGAATGGATACTACTGACTGGAAGAAATTTAACGAAGCATATAGTCTACTAGCTGAAACTAAATTATATATTGATGATACACCAGGTATTACAGTATCAGAAATTAGAAGTAAATGTAGAAGACTAAAAAATAGTCCATCAGGTCTTGATGTAATAATAATAGACTATCTTCAATTAATAAGCTCTTCTTCTAAATACCAAGGAAACAGAGTAAGTGAAGTATCTGAAGTATCAAGAGATTTAAAGAAACTAGCAATGGAACTAGAAGTTCCAGTAATAGCTTTAGCGCAACTTTCTCGTAGTGTTGAAGCAAGAGAAGATAAAAGACCAATCATGTCAGACCTAAAAGAATCTGGTTCAATCGAGCAAGATGCTGACATAGTTATGTTCCTATACTGCGATGATTACTATAAATTCAAATCAACAGAAAGACCAAATCTTTCTCCAACAGAATTAATAATCTCAAAACACAGAAGCGGTTCAACAGGAACAGTTAATCTACTATTTGAAAGAACATATACTAATTTCAAAAATGTAGCTAAAGGTGATGAAATTAATAATGAATAAAAAAACTATTTATAAGCTGGGGGTTTTTTTAGTAATATTAACCGCACTTATATTTATAATGGGCATTGATAGAAAAACTCTAAATAACGGACCCATTACGGTTTATCAAGTATATTTATCTGGAAATAAAATCGGTATAATAGAAGATAAAGATGAATTATACAAATTAATAGATAAAGAACAAGAAAAGATAAAAAAAGAATATAATGTAGATAAAGTCTATGCGCCTAACGATCTAGAAATAAGTAAAGTAGTTACTTATGAAGGAGAGGTAGATGATGTAAAAGATGTATATAAAAAAGTTAAAGAAACAGAAAGTTTCACAATAAAAGGATATGAAATCTCTATTAAGAGAAGTGAAGATGATTATGAAACAATAAATGTAATACATCTAGAAGACTTCGATAAAGCCGTAGAGAATACAATAAAAGCTTTTGTAGGAGACAAAGAATATACTTCATACATAGATGGGACACAAGAAGTAATAAAAGTATCAGCAAGTGTTGGTGACGAACCATTAAGCAGAATAGAAAATATAAAAATAAAAGAGGAAATAACAACTAAAGAAAAATATATTTCTGTAAAAGAGCAAATATTCAAGGATGCTAATGAACTATCTAAATACTTACTATTTGGAACAACTGAAAAACCAGGAGTACATACAGTAAGAACAGGTGAAACTATAAAAGAAATAGCTAATAATTATCAACTTAATGTAACTGAATTCTTAATAGTTAATCCTAGCATAACAAGTCCAAATGCACTTTTATATAGTGGACAAGAAGTAAATGTTGGACTAGTAAATCCAATAATAGGAATAGTTGTAGAAAAGAATCTTATAGAAAAGAAAAAAGTACAACACTCAAAAGAAGTTAGATATAATGATAAACTTTTAGCAGGTACAACTTATACTGAGCAAAAAGGATCTGATGGAGAAAGTGTAGTATCATACTATATTGAAACTATAAACGGTCAAATGACTCAGGTAGTGCCTCTTGAAACACTAGTAAAAACACCAGTAATAA
Organism: Caryophanales bacterium; assembly: GCA_016292035.1. Lineage (GTDB taxonomy): Bacteria > Bacillota_I > Bacilli_A > RF39 > UBA660 > RUG727. The sequence continues at coordinate 62,594 of JAEEZR010000012.1, read as the reverse complement.
ATGAGGTAGTAGTAAAAGGTGGACTTCCACTACACTATCTAGGAGACACAGGTGGATGGTACTGGCCAACAAACAAACCATACGTAATTACAAGTGACTACGGATACAGAGTAGACCTAGAGCTAGGTATAAACGGTTTCCACAAAGGAATAGACATATCAGGAACTGGTTATGGTTCACCAATATATGCTGCTCAAACAGGAACTATCATATCAGTAGGATACAATAGTACTGAAGGAAACTATATTCACTTAAGACACAACGAAGAATATGTTACAAAATACATGCACTTGAGTGGATTTGCAAGTGGAATATCAGTAAATACTATAGTTGGTAAAGGACAAGTAATTGGATACATGGGTAACACAGGATACTCTTTTGGTGCTCACTTACACTTCCAAGTTGAATACTATGGACAACACATGGATCCATTTAAACTAGCTTATAACTAATGAGAGTAGTAGTACTAGCTAGTGGCTCAAAGGGAAACTGCACATATGTGGACTTAGGAAGTGTTAAAGTTCTTATAGATGCAGGAATTTCTTACAATAAGATAAGAGAAAGACTAAACGAAATAGATGTCGATATAAAAGATATAGAACTAGTTCTAATAACACATGACCACTCAGACCATACGAGTGGTCTTAAAGTCTTGCTTAATAAAGTAAAACCAATGCTTTATATAAGCAAAGAAATAGAAAAAGAATTACTAGGAAAATATGAAGATAGTATATATCTGGAAGATGAAATATTTATAAAAGGAGCTACTATAAAAATAATACCTACAAGCCATGATGCAATTACATCAAATGGATACTTGATAGAAAAAGATAGTGAAAGTCTAGTTTATATAACAGATACTGGATACATTAATCATAAATACTTTAAATTAATTACTGATAAAACATACTACATATTTGAAAGCAATCATGATCCTGAAATGTTAAAGAAAGGACCATATCCAGAAATACTAAAGCAAAGAATAGTGAGCGATAAAGGCCACTTATCAAACGAATTAGCAGCAGGATATCTATCTAGAATAATAGGCCCAAACACAAAAAAAGTAATACTCGCGCACCTTTCAGAAACTAATAACACTCCAGACATAGCACTTAAAACAGTAAATAGAATACTAAAGGAAAATGAAGTAAACTTCAAAGTAAAAGAATGTGCTTCAGAAACTAGCATCTTGGAGGTATCAAAGTGATAAAAATAATAGTAGTAGGAAAATTAAAAGAAGATTATCTAAAAGATGCAGTAAATGATTATCTAAAAAGATTAACTAAATATCACAAGATAGAGATAATCGAACTAAAAGACTCCAATATAAATGAAGAAAAAGAAGAAATAAAGAAGCACCTAAGTAATAAAGATTATATAATATCATTAGCAATCGAAGGAGAAACATTAAATACTATAGAATTTAAAGATTTAATAAATAATAATCTAATAAATGGAAACTCAAATATAACATTTATAATAGGTGGTTCTGATGGTATACATAGTTAAATAAAAGCCCTATCAAATAAATTAATATCTTTTTCAAGATTAACATTTCCACATGGATTATTTAGAATAATACTTCTAGAACAAATATATAGAGCATTTAAAATAATGAATAATGAAACATATCATAAGTAAATGGTATGTTTTTTGTTTACAAGCTATATTGCTATATAATATAATTAAATCATAATAGCATAGCATGGCTATTGAAGAAAGAGGTATTAAAATGAAATGTAATAATTGTGGATATGAAAACACACCAGGAAATAGCTTTTGCATAAAGTGTGGAAGCCCTTTAACAGCACAAACAGTAAACACTGTTGAAGTGCAAACTGTAGCAGAACAAGTAGCGCCAGTTGAACCAGAATCACGTACAGAAATAATGAGTGATTTAACTGAACAAGTAAGAAATGAATACAGTAATATTAAACCATCTACACCAGTAGAAGAAGTGGTTAATCCTGCTCCTGCGGTTGAACCAACTAAAGAATATGTAGCACCATCTGCTCCACAAGTAAATGTATCTAGTGCTACTCAAACAGTATCAACTTCTAAATTTGCAGCTATAAAAGATTACTTTATGTTTATGCTTTATGCAGTAATCAAACCAAATAGCAAATATAAAGAAGCTGAAGAAAGCTTTGATGATAAAAAGACTTTATTTACTTTCGCTGGAATAACAGCAGGTGTAATAGCAGTATTAAATATATTAAGAGGATTAATAACAGCAGTATTTGTTAAATGCTCTACTTTATTCTGCACTAAATCACTAATTGTATCATTCGAAAATCTTAAGAATGTAGAATATCTAAAATTAATATTCACAAGTATATTAATGGGAGCAGGAATAATACTATCACTTGCAATAGTATTCTATGTTGCTGGATTAATATTCAAAAAACAAGCTAAGTTTACTAGACTACTAGCAATATCATCAGTAGCAGTACTTCCAGCAGCAGCAGTTTCACTATTTGTATCTACAATTTTAGGATATATATGGGCACCACTATCAATGATACTAACAATTGCATCAGCAGTGTACTCTTTAGCAATATTTATTACATTAGTAAATGAACAATTTGAATTTGAAAATAATGATAGTAAAATACTATTCAATTCTATATGCTTTGCAATTCTAGCAATAGCAGGATATTATTTAGGAATGCACCTAATTACATCAGCTGTTACTAGTTCTATAACAGATGGACTAAACGGAATAATGAACATGTTTAACTAACAACTAAAGGTAGGGAAAAAGAATGAAGTGTAGTAATTGCAGCACACAGGTAGATAATAATGTAGAATTCTGTCCAAACTGCGGAAATAAAATTGAAAGAAAAAAATCATTCTCTAGCAAGATTATTATTTTGCTAGTTCTTTTAGTTATAATAGCTGCGGGAGTGCTAGCGTACTTCATACTTCAAAAAACGGAAAATAATAATGAGAATAAGGACAACAATAGTAACAACCAAACTATAGTTGAATCCGAAAAATTAAACTCGCTAGAAAAAATAAAAAAAGATTATGAAAATGGAAATTTAAGTACAAAGGATTATTTCACTGAGTTAGTGTACTTAGAGTTTTCAACAGAAAAATTAAATTCCAAATATCAATCAGACTATAACTATCACACTTCAGGATGTGAATTTGAAACAACAGAGTTACTAGAAAATCATTACGATGAACTAGACGAAAACATAGTTAAGTTTTATTTGGAGAATAAATTATTGATTAATGTATCACTTGGTGAAGAAAAATCTAATGTTCAACAATCAAATAGTTCTAAAAGTAGCTATAAAGTGCAATTCTTAAGTAACGAGGAAGATAAAAGTAATACATATAATCATAGACTAAATAATGTATATTTATCATCTAAAAATAACTTCCTAATATGGTATGCAAGTGATGGAGAAGATGCAATTACACAGGAGCAGTTAAAACTAATATCTGACACATTAGAAAATAGTGTTAATATGTATGAACAGGAATTTGGTATTGAATACATTTATAGTCCATACGTTGATAACAAAGTATTTAATGAGGATTGGAAAAAAGCAAAGACAGTACTTGAACAAAATAATATGCCTAAAGACATATTAAAAACTGCCATGAGTGTGTATGTTTATGACACTGGAAGTGATAGCACACTAGCCTCTTATGAAGACGAAGTTGATGCAAAAAAATGGATTAACAGATCATTGTTTCTTGATATTCTAGATGAAGATGGCATAATAAACTATCCTTATATTGTTATAAACAAGAGAGGCTTTTCTGATGGTTTAGATAGCTTAGTTCAGTTAGCTAATCATGAATTGTTTCATCACATGCAATACCTATATTGCAAAGCTAATACTAAAGATAGATGTACTTCACCAGAATTAATAACTGAAGGAATGGCAAACTTTGCAAGTGTAAAAGTTAGCAATGTAAACTCTACTAACAATTATCTAAATAATTGGGCCGGAATATATACGAAGGCAACTAGTAATAACCTTGCAAATGTTGCTAATAAATCAGGCTATCTTGGGTATGGAATTTTCCCATATTATTATTCATTCTCTCAGAATGTAAGCAACTGGGCTGAAATATTAATGAATGCCCACTATCAAGAAAAACCATTTAAATACATAAGAAATAATGCTTCTAAAGAGGAATTAATTAACACAATAAATGATTTGGCATACTACACACTAAGCCAAAATTATGATAATAAGTCACTAATATCTAACATGGGAATTAGTGATAAGCAAGAAATTAACGAACAAAAAACATATAACATCGTAATTGGAGAAGGTTCTATTGACTACTTCAAATTAGGAGAAAAGACTGAATTAAAAGTATCAGTAAATAATAATGAATACTTAACTATAATTCTTTATGGAGAGAAAAATGGTTACTATAAGGAATTAAAAAAGACATCAAGTGAACTAGAGGTTGATACTGCCTTGTATGTAACTTATGATAACATTTACCTAGTAGTAACAAATGGTGACATAACTACTACATATAGTTATACTATCGACGTAAAAAACAGCAAGGTAGTAAAAAATAGTGAATACAATACTTCATTTAAAAACTATAATATAGAAGTAACAATGCACACTAAAGTAATTGGAATAGAAGTTGAATCACATTCAAAAGGTACAGTTGATGAACTCCATCAAAAAGAATACTTAGATTCCGATAATACAACTCTAGGTATGACACTATCAAGTAAGCTATATTATGACTTCAATTCAGGGATAACTTATATGACTCAACCTTTCGGAGGAGATACATGGTGGAAAGAAAAAGGAACATCGCAACTGGTAGACTTAAAAAAAATACTAAATCAGTTAACAACCATGAAAGATGTCCAAACAGTATCAAAAAACCATTATAAAGTAAAAATGAGTAAGAAAGATATTGAAGGTTTAATGAACGATGCAAAAGCAGATACATCAGCAATAAAAGGTGATGTATATGTAGATGTCTACACAGAAAATGGTTATATCACAAAACTAGAATATGATTTTTCTGATATGATAGATACTATGGAACTGTTTACAGCAACAATAGAATTTTCAAATTATGATAAAGCTGGAGATGTGGAAATCCCACAAGTAATTGTGGACAATGCAAAAAGTGTTTAATATAAAAAGGAGTAGAATATGAACTGTAAAAAATGTGGAATAGCAATTCCAGAGGAAGCGGCATTCTGTCCGGGATGTGGCGCTAAAAAAAGAAAACCAATAAATAAAAATTAATAGTGATAATATTGTTAGCAATAGTACTAATAGCTTCTGGTATTTTCGCATATTTTTACTTTTTTGGTCCAAAAGCAATAAGCTGGGATAAAACTTACTCCGATATAGAAGACGGAATAGTCACACCGGTAAAAGTAAAACTAAAAGTATCACTTATAGAGGGCGAAGACCCTACAAAAGTAAAGTTTAATTCTACATGTGGTGAAATAACTCAAAACGAATTAGAAGTAGTTTGGGATTTAACAAAAGAAAAAGGAAAAACGTGTACTATTACAGCAACATATAAAAAAGATAGAATAAAAATCAAATTAGAAGTAATTAAAGATTTTACTGCTGATCTAGGTTCGGGATATGAAATTGTTTTAAGTGATAATGATGACACTGATAATGATGGCCTTACTAATAAAGAAGAAAAAGAAAAAGGCACTAATCCGGAATTGTCAGACACAGATTTAGATGGTCTCCCAGATTATTACGAATTAAATGTTAGTAAGACAGATCCGCTAAAGAAGGACACTGATGGGGACACAGTAAGTGATTATGATGAAGTACTGTTAGAACTAGATCCGTTAAAAACAGATTCAAAAGGTGATGGCGTTAATGACTCACAAAGAACTTTAACATATAACTATAAGAATGAAAATTTGGAAATCAATTTAACAGGTAAAGGAAATTTAGCTGGATTAAGTGCAAACATCATAGATGATACAGCAATATCAAAGAAAAATGGTCTAATAAATAAGTTGTACTCTATACACTCAAACGCAAAGCTAGATAAGATAGAGATGACAATTAGCTATACTGATGAAGAGTTAACAAAGTATAATATTAAAGAAGAGAATCTAACTATTTATTACTATAATGTAGAAAAAGGCACATATGAGCCAGTTGAGTCAAAAGTAGACAAGAATAGTAAAAGAGTAACAGCGAACTTAGAACACTTTTCAATGTATGTAGTTGGAGATAAAGACGAAGTAAAAGAAAGTAATACAACAGAAGTGCTATTTGTTTTAGATAATTCATGGAGCATGTATTCTAATGCTCAATATAAAGAAATAACTGGAGAAGAATATACAGGAAGTTGGTGGGATACTTTATTTGGTGGAACAGCTACTCCATTATCAGCTTCAGACACTGAAGGAAGAAGATTTGATTTAACTAAAGAATTATCAAAGAAGTTTATAGATAAAGGATACAGTGTTGGAGTATCTGAATTCAGAGCGGATTATGCATCTTTGGTGGGCATTGGACAAGATTATAAAACAATATCAGATAAAGTATCAGCAATGAACGGAACATTCATAACTAGAAGTGCAGGAACTGATATAAGTGAAGCAATTGAAAAATCAATAAAAGAATTTAATTCAGATACAGATAACAAAATTGTAATCTTACTCACAGACGGAGAAGACAGTAGCCTTAAATATGATAAAAAGAGTCTAATTAATAAAGCTACTCTAAACAGAGCTAAAGTCTGTGCAGTAGGATTTGGTGAAGGCTCAAAGAACGAAGACCTAAAAGAAATTTCAGAAGAGACTGGATGCGAATTCTATTCTTCTTCAGATGTCAGTGGACTTGATGAAACACTTCAAAAGGTAGAAACAGCAGTTAATGATGGGCTGGTAGACATAGATGGAGATGGAATATATGAAGGCTTGCTAGTGGCAGACAGTGGATTTACTGCAAGCAGAGATGGATTTTCGTTTCATAACTATACTACGGATGTTTCGGGGGGCCACTGCCATGGAATGGCTCTATTCGCAGAATTATATTATGTGAAGAAATTACCAATGAGTTTAGCAAGCAGAGAAATCGAGACTTCTGCAGCAACAAGATTTGTTAACAAGGACAATCCGTATGGTACAACAGCCCCAGAGTACAAATTAACAAATAGTCATTTAACATCATATAAGAATCTATATGATTATAAACTAACATCAAATATTTTAAAATATGCAGTAGGATCAGCAGCTTTTGGAGAAGAAGAGCAAAATAGATGGGATCCAAAACCAGTTGATAGAGTTTTACAACTTTCAAATGACTACAGAGACACAATGATAAACTCAGGAATATATAAGATAGAAACAAAAAGTATTTCTTCCAGACCTAATTATGATGAATATGAGGTTTATAAACTATTAGAAAGTAAGCTTTCGGAAACAAATCAAATAACACAAGATGAGAAAGAGTTGTTTAAAAGCATATACCATATGCATTCTCAACAAATGAACAAGTATAAAGAAGTACTGTCATCAGGAAATTCGTTTGAAGTTGTTAAGAGGGACATATTAAACATAAATGATGTTACAATGAAAAACGGAATATATTTTACAGGTGCACTAATAAATAGACTAAGAGCAAAAGATCCAGTTGTAATAGGTGGGAATTATTCGGGCGAAAACCATGCAGTAAATGCTATCAGTATGATACAAGATATCAATGATAATAATAAATATTTCATTGCTGTATATGACAGCAATCACCCAGGAGCAAAAAGATATTTAACCATGGTATGTAATACTAAAAAAAGCTCATGTGCTACCGAAGCAAATGATTACTATACGGAGACTGGAAGCGTAATAAGAATGAGCGAATCGCTAGAAAAAGATTTAAAGAATTTGGGCTTATAAGGAGGAAAAATGAAAAAATGTAATAATTGTAATAATTTTATAAATGACGAAGCAGAGTTTTGTCCTTTCTGTGGAAAAAAACAAGAAGGACAAGTTGAAACTCCGCAAGCAAATTTTTTAAGCAATCAAAATGCAAATAATATGGGAGTGTCAGCACCAATAGCTGCCACACCTGAACCACAAGTTAATGGTGAACAGGCAGCCTCAGAGGTAACTAATACTTATTCAAATCAAGTACAAAACCCAGCACCTGCTAATCCACAACCGGCTTATGGTAATCAAGATGAACAAAGAGTAAACAATAATCAGAATCAAAAAAAGAAACCTATAGTGCCAATTGTAATAGTGCTAGTATTAATAGCTGCTATTGCATATATAGTTATAAAAAAACCTTTTTCTCAAAAAGAAGAACTATCAAATTTTTCAAGTGATAAGATTATAAGAGTGTTAAACAATGGAAAATTTGGATATATAAATCTAGAAGGTAAAGTAATAGTAGAGCCAAAGTACGAATACGCAAGCGATTTTAATGGCAACTACGCTGCAATACTTGATAATAAAGAAATAATAGATACAAAAGGAAATGTAGTCAGAAAGTATGAAAATGAAATTGAAATAGAAAGTGAAACAGGTAACTGGATTATTGATGGAAGACTGTATGATAAGTCTTTAAAACCACTAACACAAGAGGGGATAAAAGTTTCAAAGAAATCATCATTATTAATAAAACAACATTACTTAAAATGGGAATCAGCTGATGGTAAAAAGGCTGGTATAATGACTAAAGATGGAAAGATAACATATACAGCTGACTTACAAGATGGAGATTACTTTGATTATACACAATCAGATGTGAGAAGTAGTTATTTAACAGAACGCTACTGTATTGTACGCGTAGAAGATAAAAGAGCTATAGTCAGTTGTGACACAGGAAAAGTAGTATATGACTTCACAGACTCAAGAATAGAAGATGAAGATAATAATATATTTGAAATCCATGATTCAAACTATGATTTCGTTAAGAGAATATATGCAGCTAATGATCAAATAGCATATGAAACTACCGATGAAAACGGAAGAATTGATATATATGCAAAAGGATATATATCAATCTATGATTCAAAGAATTATAATTATAAATACCTTGATGTCAATTCTAAAAAGTTCGTAAATTATAGCACCATAAAAAAAGAAGAAAAAATAGATAAGTGGGAAGAATATACAAAAATGAAAAGGCAAAATAATAACGGAAAAATTGGAATTGTCAAAGGTGAAGCAGTGGTAGTACCGTATGAATGGAATGAAATTGAATATATAGATTTATATGTATATAAATACCTTGAATCAAAAGGAAAACCATATGTAATAGGTAGAAAAGATGAAAAGAGCTATCTTATTAATACAAAAACAGGTAAATCTGAACGTGAGATTAACACTGATTACTTATCTCAAAAGACAGAAAGTGATTTTATTGCGTATGCAGATAATGATACAGACGAAGAGTATTTCTACAATCTAGTAACAGGTAAGCAAGAAAAGTTTCCAAAAGATATGGTATTCTGGGGTGCTAATTATTACGAAAGATATGTAAGAATAGAAACTAAAGATACATACTTATATTATAATGACGAATGTGAATTAATTTATACTGGGCAAAAGAATAAATAATAGAATAGACATATCATTGACGAATGATATGTCTATTTTTAACAAAAAACTATTGTTAATAGAAAAAATATGATAAAATTAAGTTAATAGTAAAAAAGTACTATAATAAATTCAGTATACGAGGAGGTAAAGATATGGGATTTATTAAGAATTTAGTAGGTACAATCGGCGATGCTGCTGGTGGAGTACTTGGTAATGAATGGTTGGAGTACTTTGTTCCTAGAGAAGACATGGGAACATACATTGCATTAGCTCCAGCTACAAAAGTTACAAGAAATGGTGAAAGAGGAGACCATAACGTTAATGGTAACGATAATGTAATTTCTAATGGAAGTAAAATTATGGTTCCAGAAAACTATGCATTAGTAACTATCCAAGATGGAAAAATCACTGGATGTGTTGCAGAACCAGGAAACTATGAATTTAGAACAGATGATCCAAATTCAGCAAGCTTCTTAGGTGAAGGACTAGGAAAAGGTATAGCTGGTGGATGGGATGCAGTAAAAGAACAATTTAAATTTGGAGGAATTCCTGCAACTACACAATTAGCATTCTATGTTAATTTAAAACCTATAACTGGTATTACATTCGGAACACAATCACCAACATCTTGGTGGGATACATATATGGGAATCCAAGCTGACGCAACAGTTAATGGTACATTCGGTGTTCAAATCGTTAACCCATTACTATTCATAAGAAATTTCGTTTCATATGAATACTTAAGTCCAAATGCTAAACCATTTGATATGAATGATGATGAAGAACCAAAAGTAAGAGAATTAATGAATACATTCAATAAGAATCTTGAAACTGGTATTGCTTTATTATCATCAGAAGCTGAAGTTGAATTAGCTAAACAAAGAGAAATCAATCCAAATATTCATGGAACAGACACTAAAATATATGTAAAAGCTCATCCAGAAAAGTTTGCTGCTTCAATGTCATCAGCTATCGAAAACGATGGTAGATGGTTATCAACATATGGTATTATCTTAGTTGAAGCTTCAGCAGGTAGTATTGACTACACTGAAGAGACTAAAGAACAATACAAGAAAGTTCAATCTAACAAAATTGAAATTGGTAGAGTTACTGAAATGGGTGCAGCATTTAGAGAAAATCCATCATTGGCTCAAGTATACCAAGGAGAAGCTCTTAAAGCAGCAGCTGGTAATGAAAATGGCGCTATGATGGGCTTCATGGGAATGAACATGGCTGGAATGGCTGGAGGAGCTTATGCAAATAATGCTCAACAAACTGCAGCTCAAAGTCAACAAATGCAAGCAGGTGCAGTAGCAGCATCAGCAAGTGCTACAGATAAATTAATTGAAATGAAAAAATTATTAGATGCAGGAGTTCTATCACAAGAAGAATTTGATGCAGCTAAAAAACAATACTTAGAAAATAATTAATAACAAAAGAAAGAAGGAAATTAAAATATGAAAGATATGTATTTTGAATCTCCTTCTTCTTTAACTTATAATGATAGTTTCTATCAAGCCCTAATGGGATTTATTATTAAGGGAAATATAAAGATTAATCCACAGGAAGGAAAAGAAATTCCATCTGATGACATAATTTCTTCAGATATATGGAGTTCTATAAATGAATATGTTTCAGACTTCTTGGCAAAAAATCCTGATGGGATAACATTAGAAAATATTAAAGATAGTTTTAATGAAGAGGAATTAAAGAACATAATTAATGGAAAAATAAGTAGTTATAAAATAGATTCTATGAATTTAGACATTGATTATGATAAAATCTCAAAACCACTTGTATCAGAAGTCAATTCTACAGAAGAAGCAGAAAATAAAACAAATGAAGAGACAAAAGTAGTAAAAACTGATGAAGGCGCTAAAGATGGACAGGTAAAATGTCCTTTCTGTGGTGCTACTGACATATCACTTAATGTCAAAACAGGTAAATTAAAATGTAGATACTGTAGAAGCGAATTTGAACAAGAAAAACTAGATGTATTTGAACAAGATGTTAATAAATTGGAAGGTGAAATAATAGGATCAGGTGCTCAAAACATAAGTGCTGATGCAAATGATGTTATTACACTTAAATGTACAAGCTGTGGAGCACAAGTAGTAATAGATACTGCAAGTGCTAACCAAGCCAAATGTCACTGGTGCAGAAACATATTATCTATAAATAATACAATTCCAAACGGAGCTGTACCTGATACTCTTCTTCCATTTAGTGTTGCTAAAGAAGACGCTCAAAAAAGCATTGAAGAGTTTGTTGGCAAAAGAAAATTCTTTGCTAACCCTAGGTTTAAAGAAGAATTTACTACTCAAAATATAATGGGTGTATATTTCCCTTATATGCTAGTAGATATAAATGCACACGCTAATTTAAAAGGCGAAGGAGAAATAGAAACAAGAAGATATACAGTTAAAAATGGAGATCATAGTGAAACTAGATATGATGCCGATGTATATCATGTTGAAAGAGACTTTGACATTGCTATAAAAGGTTTATCAGTGGAATCTTCTAAAGATAAATTAGATAGCACTAACAAAGAAAAGACAACTAATATAATAAATGCAATAATGCCATTTGATACAGAAAACTGTGTTAAATATAACTCTAACTACTTAAGAGGATATACATCAGAAAAAAGAGATGTTAATATTGAAGACTTAAAACCAGTAGTAGAGATTCAATCAAAAGACATAGCAAGATACTCAACTAATGATACTATTGAAGAGTACGATAGAGGAGTTAGATGGGAAAGAGAAGAATTAACTGTCAAAGGACAACAATGGGCATCAGCTTATCTTCCAGTATGGCTTTATAGCTATATGGAAAAGAAAGGTGATAAACAATTACTTCACTATGTAGCAGTAAATGCTAGAACAAAAGAAACAATGGGTAGTGTTCCTATTCATATGCCTAAACTTTTTGGTATATCTGCTCTAATAGAGTTAATTGCATTAATTGCAATGATGTTTGTTGATTATGAATATGATTATGTTTTTCTAGCAGCAGGTGTAATATACTTCCTCGTTATATATTCAAAATATAGAAATAAAGGTGCTAGACATACATATGAAAAAGAAACAAAAAATAGCATGTCCAACATACAAAAAGTAGATCAGTACATAAACCATAGAACAGGCCTATCAAGTAGTACTATTTCAGGAGCTAACAATAGAAGTGTAGCTGGACAATCAAGTACTAGCCAGATATTTAGTAACTTATCTAAAGAAGGAATAAAAGATAATATAAGTTCCTCATTTAACAGTACTGTAACTGGTAAAATAGTAAATGAATTTAAAAAGGATGATAAATAATGACAGAAAAAATATTAAAATTTTTATTTAGTATACCTGTAATATTAGTAGTATTATACTTCCTACCATTTTTAGGAGTATGTCTATTAATAGCTAAATTCTTTCTTCAAAAAGGATATAGAAGATTAGACAGTTATTCTAAATCAATGATGTGGATAATAGCTACTGGACTTATATTATTTGTACCAATAATGATAGACTTTGTTACTAAACAACTAAAAATAAATGATATTCCATTATTAAAAAATGTATTAGATTCCGATATATATAAAGGACTAATTCCATATGGGAAAAGACTGATAACAGTAGGAATAATACTAATAATAGTTGGATATATTGTTCGTAGATTATTTGAAAAGGTAACAAGTAAAATTGAATCAATAAAACGAGATGCTAAAGAAACAATAACAACTCATTTAGAAAATGAAGAACAAAGAGTTCAGGAAAATGATATGAGATTAAAAGAACAACAAATAAAAGCAGAAAACTTTCGTGTTGTTAAATGCCCTAACTGTGGAGCTATAAATCAATTGACTGAAAAAACAGGAAAATGTAAATCTTGTAGAAACGTTATCGAATAAAAAGGCTTAAAAAGCCTTTTTTATTTTATTAAAAAATAGACTTTTCTAAAGAAAGATAGTAAAATTATAAGAGAAAGTAGGAAATATGAAAAAAGAATTAAAGAATGTATTATTCATGATAGCGGGTTGTGCCCTAATAGCTTTTACTTTTAATGCTATATGTATGTCACATAATTACATTACTGGTGGAGTAAGTGCTATAGGCTTAATACTTAATTATTTATTTGATGTAAAAGTATCTACAGTATTAGTAATAGGTAATATACTTGTTATTCTACTTGGAATAGCTACACTTGGATTCAAGAATATTTATAAATCAATAATAGGATCAGTAGTATATACACTATTTATGTATTTATTTGAATATTTATATCCATATATACAGATAGAATTCTCTTCTATTTTCCTAGACGTAGTAGCAGTAGGATGCATGTTTGGAGTAGGATGCACTCTAGTATATTTAGCAGACTACACTACTGGTGGAGTTGATATACTTGGACTAATACTTCATAAAAAGTTTGGAGTAGCTTTTGGAAAAGGCTCATTTTGTATAAACTCTATAATACTAGCATTTGGTGCATCAGTATTTGGACTAGAAGCACTAGTAATCGCACTTATAATAAGATTTATAGAAGGACTTTTAATAGATAACTTTATGATAGGAATAAGTGACTCTAAAGTATTATTCATAAATACTAAAGAAATTGATAAAGTAAAAGAATTAGTAATAAATAAATATGAAAGTGGTATAAGTGAAATAAAAGTAACCGCAGGATATACTAATAAAAATGATAAAGTATTAATGTGTGTAGTACCTAGTGAAAGATACCTACTTCTAAAAAAGGAAATAATAAAAATAGACAAAAATGCATTTATAACTATAGTAGATGCATATGAAGTATATGGTGGTACTAACAAATATAAACTACCATTCCATGATTTAAGAAACTAAGGAGGAAGTAATGAACTTAATAGAAGTAAACAACGTTTATAAGCAATATAAAAATGGTATAACTGCTTTAAGCGATATTAACCTTTCAATAGCAAAAGGAGATTTTGTATTTATAATTGGTCAAACTGCATCTGGAAAAAGTACACTAATAAAATTACTATATAGACAAGAAAAACCAACTAAAGGTGAAGTATATGTAGGTGGCATTAACGTTGCTAAATTAAGAAACTCTAAAGTATACAAAATAAGAAGAAAAATAGGTGTAGTCTATCAAGACTACAAACTTCTTCCAAACATGACTGTATTTGAAAATGTAGCATTTGCTCTAGAAATATTTGGACTTAAAAGAAGTGAAATAAGAGAAAGAACAATGCAGGCTCTAGAAGTAGTAGGACTAAAAGATAAATTTAGAAGCATGCCTGACAAACTATCTGGTGGAGAACAACAACGTGTATCAATCGCAAGGGCAATAGTTAATAATCCAAGAATATTAATTTGTGATGAACCAACTGGTAACCTAGATCCTAAAACATCACTAGAAATAATGGAAATAATAGATAAAATTAACAAAGACGGAACAACAGTAATAATGGCAACACATGATAAAGATATTGTTAATAAATATCAAAAAAGAGTAGTAACTCTAGAAAAAGGTATACTTGTAAAAGATACACCAAAAGGAGGTTACACTAAATAATGAAACCATTTAGGATATTAAAAAACAACATAAAAGATGCATTTAAAAGTGTATTTAGAAACTTTTCGCTTAGTATAGCAAGTATATCTTGTATATCAATTACACTAGCCTTGGTAGCAGTTGCAATGTTACTTACTGTTAATGTAGAAAAGTTTACAAGCGATATTGAAAAAGATGTAACAATAGTAGTATCTATTGAAAGAGAAACAACAGAAGAAGAAATACAAAACTTAAAAGCGCAAATAGAAGAATTCGAAAATATTGATACTATTAAATTTATATCAAATGAAGAAATAAAGAAAAGTATGTCTAAGGAAAGTGATGAACTAGCCAACATATTAGGTCAATATAATAATGAAACCAATCCACTACTAAATGAATATGAAGTAAAAGTAAAAGATGTAGAAACAATAGGAAAAACAGCAAAAAAGATAAAAGAATTAGAACATGTATACTCAGTTAAATATGGAGAAGGAATGGTTGAACAACTAGTAAAAATATTTAACATAGTAAAAAAAGTAATGTATACAATCGTTATAGCACTTGGAGTAGTAACTTTATTCTTAATATCAAATACAATTAAAATAACAATCAACAATAGACAAAGACAAATAGAAATAGAAAGGTTAGTAGGAGCATCTAACTCTTATATAAAAAGACCTTACTTCTTTGAAGGAATAATACTAGGATTCTTAGGTAGCTTATTACCAATTCTTATAAGCTGCTGGGGATATATATTCCTATATGAAAAACTTGATGGAGTATTATTTACATCAGTAATAACATTAGTAAATCCAGATAAAGTACTTCTAATGATATCAATTGCACTAATGATAATAGGAACAGTAGTAGGAGCATTTGCTTCATATCATGCTGTAAGGAGGTATTTAAAGATATAATGAAAATAAAAAGGATAATATTACTGTTATTTACAGTATTAATCTCTTTTCTTTTCATTTTACCACTTAACTCTTCAAGAGCTAAAACCTATGGTGATTTAATAGATAACCTAGCAAAGCTTGAAGAAGAAAAACGAGTGCAAGAAGAACAAGTAGCTCTATCACAGGCAGAATATGATAAGCTCGCAAAAGAAATACTAGAATCACAAGAAAAGGTATCACAGTATAACAGCCAAATAGTAGAAGCTACTAACAAAATAAAAGAACTCGAAGATGAAATAGAAAAGAAAAAGGAAGAAACAAATAAAATATTGGTATTCCTTGAACTATCTTCAGGAGAAAAATCATACTTAGAATATATATTCAAAGCAACAAGTTTTACTGATTTCATTCATAGAGTATCAGTAGTAGAAGAAATAAGTAAATACAATAAAGAACTTATTAAAGAAATGAATGAATTAATAGAAAAACAAGAAAATCTTAAGAAAGAACTAAACGAAAAAGTAAAACTAGAAGAAGCAGCAAGAAAAGAACTAGAAGCAAAACAAAGAAAAGTAGGAAACAAAATAAACGACTTATATAGTGAAGGTGCTAATATAGATGAAAGAATAGCAGACCAAAAAGAAATAATGGCATTCTATGAAGCTAATGGATGTACAGAAAGAGACGATATATTATCAGTATGCTCTGGAGTTCCACCAGCAACAGGATTCTTAAGACCATTAAATAGAGGTGTAGTTACAAGTGACTACGGATTCAGAGTAAGTCCAATCACAGGATACTATGAAGGACACACTGGAATTGACGTATCAGATAGTGGCTACCCAGTAGGAGAACCAATCTATGCAGTCGCAGCAGGTAAAGTAGCATTCGAAGTAAACTGGGGATGCGGTGGAAGAGTAGTAGGTATCCATCACGTAGTAAAAGGAGTAGAATACACATCAATGTACATGCATTTAAAGAGCTTTAATGTTAACGTTGGTGATGTAGTAACTGCAAATGACGTAATAGGTTACATGGGCGGAATATATGATAACTGTTCAACCGGCCCACATGTACACCTTTCAATGACATATGGACATTTAACAGATCCAGGATCATATAAGAGTTATATATTTGACCCAAATGACGTAGTATATTTCCCAGGAAGTTGGTTCTACTCTAGGAGTTGGTAATGTCATTCACTAGTAATATAAAAAATGAAATAAGTAATTTAGACTATCCTAAATCAGAAATAATAGCTGAATTATCTGCAATAGTTAATATAAACGCGCAGATAACAAACGATAAAATTATAGTAACAACAGAAAACTATGGATTGTCTAGAAGAATCTATAAGCTAATAAAAGATTTATATGGAATAGACATAATAGTAACCAAAGAAAAAGTAAACAGACTTAAAAGATCACATATAATAAATATTGAAATAGAAGAAAGAGTAGAAGATATTTTAAAGGATCTAAATGTAGTAAATGAAGAAGGAAAAAGACTACATAAACCAGAAAGCTATCTATGTGAAATAGATGAAGAAAAAAAAGCATATTTAAGAGGAGCCTTCTTAATATGCGGAAGTGTAAATGATCCCAAAACAAGTAGATACCATTTAGAGTTCATAATAGATAATAAAACAGCTGCGAATTATGTAAATTCTCTATTAAATGAATTAGGATTTAATAGTAAAGTACTAAAAAGAGAAAAAACATACATGGTATACTTAAAAGAATCTGAAAAAATAAGTGACTTTATAAAACTATTAAATGCATATAATTCTCTATTCTATTATGAAGATATAAGAATTTATAGAGATCATAAAAACATGACAAATAGATTAAATAACTGTGAGCAAGCTAACATTGATAAAATAGTATTTTCATCTAATGAACAATTAGAAAACATAAGAAAACTAAAAGAAAAATATGACTTTGAATTATTAGATGATAAAATTAAAGAAATATGCATATACAAAGAAAAGTATAAAGAAAGTTCAATGGAAGAATTAGCGCAGATTATGTCTATAGAAACTAACAAAAAAATAACAAAAAGTGGTGTTAACCACCGCTTTAGAAAAATAAAAGAAATGGTAAGAGAATAATAAAAGCACTTTTAGTGCTTTTATTATGTATAATTATAGTTTTTTCTATACAAATATGACAAAAAATATGATAAAATTACAATTAGAATAGGAAGATAATTATGGAAGAAAGAATAACAATAAAGGTTGAAAATATGAATCCTATGGAAGTAAGTAGAAACTTGCCTCTATATGATATTGCTAGAGAAACAAATTACTACGATTCTGTCGCAGCAATAGTCAACAATGAAGTATGTGATTTAAATACTAAAGTGAAAAAAGATTCTACAATTAAATTTATATCTTATAAAGATAGAAGAGGACTATTAATCTATGCTAGTGGGCTTAAATTCTTATATATAGTTGCAATTAAAGAACTATTTGGAAAAGATACAGATGTAGAAATAAAGCACTCTATAGATAAAGGATTATATACAGAAACAAGTGTAGAATTAGATGAATATAAAGTTTCTAAAATAATATCTAAAATGCAAGAACTAGTAAGTAGTAATTTACCTATAGAAAAAATACAAACAACAAGAAGAGAAGCAATTAACTATTATGAAGAAAATGAAAAAGAAAAAGCACTTAATTTAAGACTAAAAACAAATGAATTAGCTACTATTTATAAATTAGAAGGATTCTATAATTATTTCTACACAGTAATGCCTATTTCAACAGGATGTTTAAAACATTTTGATGTAAAATTAATAGATGAACACTCAGCAGTACTAATGCTACCTAGAATAAATGGAGAAGTAGAAGAATATGTTGATAGACCACAGGTATTAAAATGTTTTAAAGACTATGAAAAATGGACAAACAAACTAAATGTAAGATACCTATCAGATGTTAACAATATAGTAATAAGCGGAAAAAGTAAAGAATTCATTGAACTCAACGAACTTAAGCAAAACGAAGATTTAAATGAAATAGCAAATCACATAGCAAATAATATAGATAGATTAAAGCTAATACTATTAGCAGGCCCTACTTCATCAGGAAAAACAACATCAGCTAAGAAATTAGCGCTAATGCTAAAAAGTAAAGGTGTTAACCCATTCATAATATCAATGGATGATTATTTCAAAAATAGGGTAGATACTCCTAGAGATGAAAAAGGGGAATTGCTATTTGACTGCTTAGAAGCATTAGATTTAGATTTATTTAATGAACAATTATCTAAACTACTTAACAATGAAGAAGTTATTATTCCAGAGTATAACTTTATTACTGGTGAGAAAGAATATAAAAGAAAGCCAGTAACACTAAAGAATAGAGACTGTCTTATAATTGAAGGAATTCATACTTTAAATGAAAAAGTAACTGAAAAGATTCCAAGAGAAAATAAATTAAAAATATATATAAGTCCATTCACTCCACTAGGAATAGATAGACACAATCACATATCAACGGTGGATGTAAGATTGATAAGAAGAATGGTAAGAGACTTTAGACTAAGAGGAAGAGATGCACTTGGGTCATTAGAAAGCTGGAATCAAGTAAGAGATAGTGAAGAAAAATACATATTCCCTTATCAAAACGATGCAGATATTGTTTTAAACACAGCTTTGATATATGAACTAGGAGTATTAAAAACTTATGTAGTACCACTATTACTAAAGATAGATGAAAATAGTGTTTACTATAGTGAAGCAACAAGAATAATAAAATTCTTAAATAATTTCTTAAATATACCAGAAAGTTATGTACCAGATACTTCAGTATTAAAAGAATTTGGTGGAAATGGCTATTTCGAATAGGAGGAAAAAATGATAAGAGTAGCAATAAACGGTTTTGGAAGAATAGGTAGATGTGCCTTAAGACAAATTAGAAATAGAAGTGATATGCAAGTAGTTGCAATTAATGACTTAACAGATGCAATGGACTTAGCATATTTGTATAAATATGATAGTGTACATAGAACACTAGCAGACAATGTTGGATATGATGAAAATTCAATAATATTTAAAGATCTAAAAATAAATGTATATAAAGAACCAGACCCAACAAAATTACCTTGGGGACTACTAGATGTTGATGTAGTTTTAGAATGTACAGGTGCTTTCACAACAGGTGAAAAAGCAAAAGCTCACTTAGAAGCAGGAGCAAAAAAAGTAATAATAAGCGCTCCAGCTAAAGACGAAGTAAAAACAATAGTATATGGAGTAAATGATAAAAGAATAACACCAGAAGATAGAATTATATCAGCAGCTTCTTGTACTACAAACTGCCTAGCGCCAGTATTAAAAGTATTAGATGATGCATTTGATGTAGAAAGTGGATTCATGTCTACAGTACACGCTGTAACAAACGATCAAGAAACACTTGATATACCTCACAAAAAAGGAATAGCATCTAGAAGAGGAAGAAGTGCACTTTTAAACATAATTCCAACATCAACAGGAGCAGCATCTGCAATTGGAAAAGTAATACCTAAATTAGACGGTAAATTAGATGGAACTTCTTATAGAGTACCAGTAGGAGATGGATCTATAATCGATTTATCTGTACTAGTAAATAAAGAAGTAACAATAGATGAAGTAAATGAAGCTTTTAGAAGCAGAAATAACGAAGTATTAAAACTTGTAACAGTTCCATTAGTAAGCTCAGACATAATAGGAACAACAACATCAGCCATAGTAGATGCTTCACTAACAAAAGTAGTACCTATGGAAGGAAAAACAATGGTAAAAGTATCAGCTTGGTATGATAATGAATGGGCATACACTGCTCAAATGCTAAGAACTGCAGCTAAATTATTTGAAGTAAAGGAAGAAAACATAAATGGTCAAATGTAGTAAATGTAACAACTATTCTGAAGATGGAACAATGTTCTGCGGAGTCTGTGGAAACTCACTTTATAATCAACCTAAAGAAGAAACTCATAACTATGCATATGTAAGTGAAAAAACAGAAATAATAAACGGATTTGAATATATAGCCCCAAAGGAAGAAATAAAGGAAGAAATTAAAGAAGAAACACCTAAGAAAAAAGGAAAACTAAATAAAAAAAGAGTTATAATCGCACTAGGATCTTTATTAATAATAATTGCTTTAATAGTAATAATATTAGTAAAAATATTTAGTAAAGAAGAAACAAATGAAAAAACATCTTTCTACTTAAAAGATAAAAATGGGTTATATGCTTTTTATGATGTCCAAGGAAACAAATTAACAGAATTTGAATACAAATTAATAAAAACATCTGAAGAATCAGAAACATTTACAAATCATTCATCACTAGCAACAAATAGACTAGGAAAATATGGATTAATATCAGAAGAAGGTAAAATATTAATAGAATTTGGTAAGTGCAAAGCGCTATACCAAACAGGAGCACTTTATGAGTGCATTGAAAGTGAAAACTCAAGAATATATTACTCAAGTACAGGAAAAGAAATTGCAAAAAAAGACAATATGGATATTCTATCTTATTCAGCTAGCAATAAAATCTCACTAATAGAAAATAGAAATAGTAAAAATTTTATCTACTATAACTATAAAGGTGATGAATTAGTAAAAATACCATTCAAAAGTAACATTGACTATGGTGAACCAAATATAAGCATAGAAGGTAACTATATGAGTGTTTCTTATGATGGTACTACATACATTATTAACATTGAAAATGCTACTATTATAAAAACATATAAAGATGTAGATTCATATTGTATAGATGAATTAAAAGATAATAAATTCCTATTAAGAACATGTGAAGTAATGGACTATAATACAGGAAAGCTAGTAGCACCAACAAGATATGTATATAAGTTTATAAAAGATGAAAAAGAAGTATTTTCAATAGATGTAACTAAAGAAGATACTATAACATTTATAGGAAACAATGCTATATTAACAGACAAACAAAATAAAACTTACTTATTAGACAGTAAGGGAAGCAAAACAATAGAAGCAAAAAATGTATTATATATGGATGCTAATAACTACGTAGCAAAATCAAAAACATCTGGTTTAGATATCTATTCAAATGGAAAAGTACTAGGGCATTTTGAATGTAATAAGTTTACTGAAGGATTCCAAAAAGAAGGAGCATATGTACTATCTTCTTGTAAGGGATATAATGAAAATGATGTAATACTAGTAGATAAAGAAGGAAAACAAATAGGTAAAAAAGCCTATAGAACGGTCACATCACTAGATCCACTAGGAAACAGTATGTATAATGCTGATGGACTATTAAAGGTAAGTGAAAATGGAAAAGACTATTACCTAATAAATAACAAAGCTCAAAAGAAATCAGAAACATATATAGATAAAACAAATGAAGAATCAATAACAAGAATAGATACTAATTTATATATTGGAAATAATTCTGATGACTCTAAAACAATATTTGATATAAATAATGGAACATTACTAAAAGATAATATACTATCTTATAGAATATTTAACAATGTATTATATGCAGTAATGTTAAAAGATAAATATATTGTACTAGATGTCACAAATAATAAAGAAGTTCTAAAAATAGAAACAGAGCCAACTCTAGAAGATGGATACATAGTAACAAAAAATAAAGATAAACAAGAATATTATTCATACTATACAGCAAAGAAATTCTTAAGCCAATAATAAGGAGAAAATATGATTAAATGTAGTAAATGTAATAACTATTCAGATGACGGTAGTCAAAAATGTAGATTCTGTGGAAGCCCATTATATGAAGGATTACCAACAAATAATGGACAAACTCCAAGTATGCCAGATATTCCTCAAAGCAATGTAGTGCAAAATTTTAGAAGTGCACAAGCTACTCAAATAGGAAATCAAACAGGAATGACTAGTGGAATCTCTAGTGAACCAGTAAGTACTCCTCAGCCTACTACACCTGAACCAGAAAAGCAAAAAAGCCCACTAAAAGCTATATTAGCAATAATACTAATAGTAGCAATAGCAGTAGGAGTAGTATATTTCTTAGGTAAAGATAAACCAGCTACAAATAGTTCAACAAATGATAATAATAATATAATAAATGATAAAGACTCTGGATACGTATATTGGACAATAGAGCAAGGCGGTTGGGATACAAAATACTCAAACACGGAAAAACCAGCAAATGCTTATAGCTCTTATAGTTCACTTAATTTATCAGAGCCCGATCAGTTAATAAGAACTAAAATGAGAGGAAATTCAGTTGAAAGTCATGAGACATGCTTATATTACAATAATAAGATTTTCTGTATGGGACCAAATTATTGGGATACAGATGGGGAAATAACTAAAA
The DNA here is from genome assembly GCA_016292035.1 of Caryophanales bacterium. Lineage (GTDB taxonomy): Bacteria > Bacillota_I > Bacilli_A > RF39 > UBA660 > RUG727. The sequence continues at coordinate 39,291 of JAEEZR010000012.1, read as the reverse complement.
ACAAATTAAAAGAAAATATGGAAAGTGCTTTAGGAACATCAGCTGACAATTGTAAATCTTATATAGATTATTCTAGTTGCTCGTTTGGTGGCGGTACATGTTATGCTCACTTAGACGGCCTTTCTGTTTGTGATGATGGTATTTACTATTGTGATATTACTAAGGATGGTAGTGCTATTTGCGGTTAATTAATATATCATAGATAAATATTTAAAATAGATTAAAAGGAGTAAATAATGAGAACTATAAAAGACATAGATGTAAAAAACAAAACAGTGTTTTTAAGACTAGATTTAAATGTACCTATTAAAGATGGTAAAGTTGTTGATAACAATAGAATAAAAGCTAGTATTAAAACTATTAAATACTTAATGAGTAAAAATGCTAAGATAGTTATAGCTTCTCATTTGGGTAAAGTTAAAACAAGTGATGATTTTAAAGATAAATCATTAAAACCAGTAAAAAAAGAATTAGAAACACTTTTAGGCAAAAAAATATTGTTTTCTGAAGAATTAGTTGGAGAAAACTTAGAAAACAAAATAAGTAATCTAAAACCAAAAGATATTCTACTATTAGAAAATATAAGATTCTTAGATGTTCCTAATAAACTAGAAAGTAATTGTGATGAAAGACTAAGTGAATATTATTCACTATTAGTAGATGTATTTGTGCTAGATGCATTTGGTTCTAGCCATAGAGCACATGCATCAACTTATGGTATAAGTAAATTTATTGATCATGCTGTAGGATTCCTAGTAGAAGAAGAAGTAGAAGAACTATCTAAGATAAAAGATGCTAAAAAAACTGTTCTTCTAGGAGGATCTAAAGTAAGTGATAAAATAAAGCTAATTGAAAATCTATTACCAACATCTAAGAAACTTCTAGTAGGAGGAGCAATGTGTGCAACACTTTTAAAAGCATCAGGTAAAAATGTAGGAAACACATTTGTAGAAGAAGACTTCCTAAAAGAAGCTAAAAAACTTCTAAAAAATGATAAAATAATATTACCAATAGATGTAGTAACAGAAAAAGGAATAATAGATATAGATGATATTAAAGATGAAACAATCTTTGATATAGGACCTAAAACAATAGAACTATATAAAAAGAATATAGACAAAAGATTACCATTATTATTTAATGGTACACCAGGTAAATATGAAGATAAACCATATGAAAATGGTACTAAAGAAATATTTAAATATTTAACAGATAACAAAATAAAAACAATAATATGTGGTGGTGATACAGGAGCAGCTTCTAAAAAATATAAATTTAAACCATATTATTTATCAACAGGTGGAGGAGCAGCTCTAGAATTCTTAGAAGGAAAAGAAATGCCAGCACTTGAAATAATGAATGATTAAACACTGTTTAATCATTTTTTAAAGCAAAAAAACTGCTCATTTAGACAAAGTTAGACATATTAAGAACTTTAGTAATGTATAATTTTAAACTATAATGAAGTCTAGAAGAGGAGAAAAGATGAAAAAGAGAATACTAGTAGTAGACGATAATAAAGAGTTAGTTAATATGCTAAAAGAATACTTTAGTGATAATGAAAAAATACAAATAGTAGATGAAGCACATGATGGAGAAGAAGCGGTAAATAAAATACTATCAAACAAAGATAGTTATGACTTAATAGTATTAGACTTAATCATGCCTAAAAAGGACGGATTATATGTACTAGATAAATTAAAAGAAAATAAAGTGTTAATAAACACTATAGTATTAACTAGTTACAATCAAGAAGAAACAACAAGAAAAGTAAGTGAATATAATGTAAAATATATGATTCTAAAACCATTTGATCTAGAAGAATTAGAAAATAGAATATTATCTTCATTTGATAAAATAGATTCAGGAAGAATAATAGATTTTAATGATAACAAAGAAGAAATGGTAATAACTAAATTATTACATGATTTAGGAATGCCATCAAATATAAAAGGGTATCATTATATAAGAGATGCTGTTAACTATGTATATAAAGACTCTAGCTTAATAGGTGCAGTAACTAAGCAGCTATATCCAATGATAGGTAAAAAATATGATGTATCAGTAACTAGGGTAGAAAGAGCGATAAGGCATGCCATAGAAGTATCTTGGAATAGAGCAGATTGGGATTTAATGGAAGAAATATTTGGCCATTCAGTAGATATAGACAGGGCTAAACCTACTAACAGTGAATTCATAGTAACTCTAGCAGATAAACTAAAGCTAGAAAGAGTAAAAATAAGTTAAACTTGACTAAATTGCCTTCAAATAGTAGAATATAACCGTTGAAAGGGAAAATACAATGAATGAAAAGAGAAAAACACAAAAAGTTGTTGTAAAAAGAATTGAAGTAATTGATAAAGAAAGAAGAGCATTAGAAGGCACTGAAAAGGTAGTATTAGTAGAAAAACAAGACGGATATGAATGCTACAAAAACGTTGAAACTGGAGAAGTATACATGAGATTCAATGACTATTCAGTAGAAAACGGAACATACGCTATTGTAGATTTTGTAGGACAAAGTCTATTAAAGAAACTATATAATAGATTAAAAGAAAAAGATAATACATTAACTAGAAAACCAAGATAGGCCGTTCATACGGCTTTTTTGCTCGTGTAGACTAAAATAATTAAATATGTTAAAATTATAGTAGGTGAAAAATGAATGAAAAAGATAGTTTTGCTAGTGTTAGATGGCTTTGGCTATAATTCTTTTGAATATGGAAATGCAATTAAAGAAGCCAAGACACCAAACTATGATAGCTTTATGGAAAAGTTCCCACACTCACTTCTAGAAGCAAGTGGAACCGAAGTTGGACTACCAAAAGGACAAGTAGGAAACTCTGAAGTAGGACACATGACAATCGGTAGTGGAACTATTAACATGCAAGCTTTAACTTATATAAATGATAAAATAAAAAGTAAAGAAATATTTTCAAATGAAAAACTATTAGAATTAATGGATTATGTAAAAGAAAATAATAGTACTCTTCATCTTGTAGGATTACTATCTGATGGGGGAGTACATTCTAGCATAAACCATTATTATGCTGCCTTAGCGCTTGCTAAATTAAGAGGATTAAATGATGTAGCATTTCACTTTATAACAGATGGAAGAGACTCTCTTCCTAAAAGTGGATTATCTTTTATAAATCAATTCATGGAAAAATCCAAAAAAATGGAACTTGGATGTATCTCAACTATAAGTGGTAGATACTACAGTATGGATAGAGATAATCGCTGGGAAAGAATCAAAAAAGCATATGATGCTATGGTATTTGGTAAAGGAAACTATTTCTCAAGCTATGAAGAATGTTTTGAAGAGCACTATAAAAGAGAAATAACAGATGAATACATAAATCCAAGTATAATAACAAATGGAAAAACTATTAAAGAAAATGATGCAGTATTATTTATAAACTTCAGGCCAGAAAGAATGAAAGAAATGATAGACTGCTTCGCTAGCCCTGAAACTGTTGGCTTTGAAACAAAAAAATATGAAAATCTAAAACTAATGAGTTTATTTAACATAGATGAAAGAATAGACTATGCATACACAGTAGAAAAACCTAAAACAACATTAGGAAGATACTTAGATGAACTAGAGTATACACAGGCAAGAATAGCTGAAACAGAAAAATATGCACATGTAACATATTTCTTTGATGGATTAGATGAATTAAATAGTAGTAATTGCTATAAGATATTAGTGCCATCACCTAAAGTAGCTACATATGATCAAAAACCAGAAATGTCAGCAGTAGAAGTAACTACTGAAGTAATAAATGCAATGGATAATGATACAGATTTTATATTAGTAAACTTTGCTAACCCAGACATGGTAGGGCACACAGGCAACTATAAAGCAACTGTAGATGCAATAGAAATATGTGATTACTGTCTAGGCAAAATATATGAAGCTAGCAAAGAACACTACTATGAGCTACTAATAACAGCAGACCATGGAAATGCAGAAAAAATGTTAACTAAAGAAGGCGAGCCAATAACATCTCACACTTCTAGTAAAGTGCCATTCATAATATGTGATGATGACTATAAGTTAAAAGAAGAAGGTTCATTAAAAGATGTTGCGCCTACCATAATAGATATATATGAAATTAAAAAACCAGACTGTATGACTGGAGAAAGTTTAATCGTAAAAGAAGAAGATGAATAGTATTATTCATCTTTTTACTTTCTAGTGAATATATTTACTAGGAGGTAATATGATAAAAACAGGAGACTATGTAGTAAGAAAAAGCTATAATGGAGATATTTTATTTGAAGTAATAGAAATTAAAAATAAACAAGCTATCTTAAAAGGTGTAGATGTTAGATTACTAGCAGATTCACCAATAAATGATTTAATAATAAAAGAAAAAGAAAGAAATGAAGAAGAAAAGATAAACTTTATATCTAACATAGATAGAAGTTCATTTTTTTATATACCAGGTAAAATACTTCATATAGATTCTGATACAGACTATATGCAAAGATGTGAAAATTACTATAAAGAAAACAAATGTAATTACATAGCTAAATGTATAAAAGAAGAAAATGTATATAAAGAAATAAAAGAGTTAATACAAGAATATAACCCAGATATAGTAGTAATAACAGGCCATGATGCATATTATAAAAATAAAAATGAATATAAAAATAGTAATTACTTCATAAAAGCAGTAAAAGAAGTAAGAAAGATAGAAAAAGAAAGAGATAAATTAATCGTAGTAGCAGGAGCATGTCAAAGTAACTACGAAGAGCTAATAAAAGCAGGATCAACCTTTGCTTCAAGCCCAAAAAGAGAAAACATACATGCTCTTGATCCAGCAGTGATAGCGGCATATTTATCTCTATCAGATAAAGAAAATGAAATAAATATTAAAGAATTAATATCCAAAACAAAGTATAAAGAAAAAGGTGTAGGTGGTATAAAAACAAAAGGAACAATGTATACAGGCTATCCAAGGGGCAAAAAATCATGATAGAAAAAGTAAGAAATGAAATAAAAGAACTGCTAGGAAAAAGAGTAGTAATTAAAATTAACCTAGGAAGAAATAAAGAAGATATATATGAGGGAATAATAAAAAACATATATCATAATGTATTTTTAGTAAATAATAGATGTTTTTCTTACATAGATATAATAACTAAAGACATAATAGTAAAGAAGCTATAATAATAAAAAACTTGATTTCATAAAAAAATAAAGATATAATTAAAATATAAAAGTTACAAGGAGGATGAAAGATGAAAATTACTAACGTAACTATTCGTAAAGCTGAAAGGGAAGACTCAAGAATGAGAGCCGTTGCTTCAGTACTTTTAGATGATGAATTTGCAGTTCATGATATAAGAATTATTGAAGGAACAAAAGGATTATTCATTGCAATGCCTAGTAGAAAAACTTCTACTGGTGGATTCAGAGATATTGCTCATCCAATCAATCAAGAAGTTCGTACAATGTTTGAAAAAGAAATTCTTGATGCATATGAAAAATCTTTAACTGAAGCAAGCGAAGAATAGAAGCTCTAGTCATAGAACTTCTTTTTTTGCATATTATTTACTGGTGAAAAAAATGGAAAAAGAAGAAAAAACAATGCTTCATAACATAGAAATAAAAGAAAGAAAAAGTATATATATAACAGGAATCAAAAAGATAGAAAGCTTTGATAAAAATGAGTTCTTTATAAACACAGTAATGGGATATATGCTAATAAAGGGAGATAACTTAGAACTTCTAAAACTAGACACAATATCTTCAGATATAGCTATAAAAGGAAAAATAGATAGTATTAATTATCTAGAAGATAAAAATAAAAACAATAAAGAAAGTATACTTACAAGGTTATTTAAATGAGCCTAACTTATCAAATAATAAGTATACTTTTTTCTTTTATATATGGAATTATATATAATTATGTATATAGATTATCTTATAAATACCTATATCAAACAAAAACAATGTATAAAGTACTAATAAATATATTATTCACTACTAATTTATCTTTATTATATTTTTTAGGAATAAAGATAATTAATCAAGGACAAATAAAATTATTATTTTTATTGGTAGGAATAATGGGATTTATTTTTTCAGACAAAAAAATAAAGTAAATAATTACTTTATTCATTTTTAACATCGCTTTTCATAGAAGTATATAAAACTGTAATCATACTAACTATAACAAATAGATAGAAACTTACTCCTCTGCTAAGAAGTAATGCAGGTTTAATATACTTAATTGAGAATGCTGGTGCATACATTTTAAGAAATACAGATTCACTAATACCAACAGCTCCTGGAAGAGGAATACAGCTAACAGCCCCGTGTAGCACAGCCTGTATAATAAAGAAATCAAATATACTATAATTGTTAAAACCAAATGATCTATAAATTAAATAAGGAACTATATAGTATACACAAGTTTGAAGATATATTCTTAAAACAGAAAAAGCAAATTCTTTTTTATGTTTTTTTATATATTGTGCATTTTCTTTAAATACAGTCATTTCTTCTTCAACTTTATTTTTAGCTTTGTCTACGTTTTTAAACTTTAACTTCTCTAAGAATCTAATAAAACCTTTGACCATTTTGCCAGCTACTCTCTTATGGAAAATAACTATCATTAAGAATATAAGAATTAAAGAATTAAGAGATATTCCTAATATAAATAACCAAACGGTATTATTAGGAAGTACATAGGGTTTTAATAAAAAACATATAATAGCAAGTGAAATAGTACATATCTGATAAGCACTTAAATTAATCAAAAGTGCAGTAGTAGCTTTAGAAACAGGAACACCTTCTTTAGACATATAATATATTTCTACAGGTTGTCCTCCAGTAGCAGCAGGAGTAATAGAACTAAAGAAAAAGCCAATTAATGTGTATCTAAAGCTTTTTAAAACAGAAATATTGCACTTCAAAGATTTAAGAAGATATCTAACATTAATTCCTTCTATTAAGAAATATAAAATCATAGATAAAATAGCAAGCAATATATATTCTATCTTAGCTCTCTTTAAAATCATTAGAAGAGCAAACATATTTTGTTTTCTAAATATCATATAATATGTAATAAAAATTAATAATAAAAAAATAAAAATATTTTTAAAAAAATTTTTAGCTTTCATATTTACTCCCAAACATGATAATTATACTTAAAAAAGCCTTTTATTTCAAGTTAATGTATATTTTATAAGCATTTATTGAAAAAATAATAAAAAAATGGTATTCTTAAGCTAGGAGAATAATATGAAAACAATAACTAAAAAAGATAAAAGAAGATTAATATTATTATTATGTATTTTCATTCCTTTATTAGTAGTATTTATGTCTAATACTATAAGTTATGTATCTATTATATATGGAAACAAAAGAGATAAAAAAATGCTTGAAGAAAAATATAAAGAAACATTAGAAAGAGAAGAAATGTTAAAAAGTGAAATAATGAAACTACAAGATGAAGAATATGTAGCAAGATATGCTAGAGAAAGATACCTCTATAGTAAGGATGGAGAAATAATAATTAGAATTGATGAATAAATTAAGAATGTTCGCTTGTTCTTAATTTATTTTTGTTTTACAATAACTTAGTAAGGAGCAAAAGATATGCAAATGAATTTAAACAACAAACAATTAGAAGCGGTAAATCATAAAGAAGGACCTTGCCTAGTACTTGCAGGAGCAGGTTCAGGTAAAACAAGAGTACTTACAAATAGAATAGTAAAATTAATAGAAGATGGAGTAAGACCACAAAACATACTAGCAATAACATTTACTAACAAAGCAGCTAGAGAAATGAGAGAAAGAGTAAGAACCTCACTAGGAGAAACAGCAGATTCTATATTTATTGGAACTTTCCACTCTTTTGGCTTAAAAGTGCTAAGAGAAAGTGGCTCAGCAATAGGTTATGATAAAAATATAACTATACTAGATAGAGATGATACTACTTCATTAGTAAAAAGATTCTTAAAAGAATTAAACTATGACACTGATAAATATCCAGTTAAATATATATTAAATAAAATTAGCTTTGCTAAAAATGAAGGATTATCACCAGAAAACTTCGAGCAATTTGCTAAGATAGACATGGATAAAGCAGCATGTGCAGTATACAAAAAATATGAAGAAGCACTAAAAAGAAGTAACAGTGTAGACTTTGATGACCTATTAATATTACCACTAAAAATATTAAAAACATCTGATGAAGTACTAGATCACTATCAAGAACATTATCAGTATATATTAGTAGATGAATATCAAGATACCAACATGGTTCAATATGATTTATGTAAAACACTTGCTTCCAAATATAGAAACCTATTTGTAGTAGGTGATATGGATCAGTCTATATATAGTTTCAGATTTGCTAACTATAAAAATGTACTTAACTTTGAAAGAGACTATAAAGAAGCAACAACTATCGTCTTAGATGAAAACTATAGAAGCACTAACAATATTCTAAAAGCAGCTAATGAAGTAATAAAAAATAATACTGAAAGAAAAGAAAAAAATCTATATAGCAATAATGGAGACGGAGATTTAATAAAATATATAAGATGTGAAACAGAACTAGATGAAGCATCTACCGTAGTAAAAGAAGTTAAAAAACTACTACTAAACGGCGAAAAAGAAAATGAAATAGCAGTCCTTTATAGAACAAATGGACAAAGCCGTGTACTAGAGGAAGCTTTCTTAAAAGAAAATATACCTTTTAAAGTAGTAGGTAGTTATTTCTTCTATAACAGAAAAGAAATAAAAGATTTAATCGCATATCTACATTTAATATATAATCCAAATGATGATGTATCACTAGAAAGAGTAATAAATGTACCTAAAAGAGGAATTGGATCTAAAACAATAGAAAACTTAAGAAATGTATCTACTCTAGAAGATACAAGCATGTTTAATGCTATTACTTCTGGAAAAGAATTATCATTTAAGGAATTGATATTAAATTTAATAGAAGAATCTAAAAACACTAATATAAGTGGATTAATAGATATAATATTAGATAAATCAGGATTAAAGAAAGAACTCGAAGAAACAAATAATCTAGAAAGTGAAATAAGATTAGAAAACCTAGAAGAATTTAAATCAGTTGCTCTTGCGTTTGAAGAAAGAGGTATATACTCACTAGAAGAATTCCTAGAAAACATAGCACTAGTAAGTGATATGAATGAATATAAAGAAGTAGATAATGGAGTAAACTTAATGACTCTTCACTCAGCTAAAGGGCTAGAATTTAATGAAGTCTTCTTAGTAGGGCTAGAAGAAACAATATTTCCTCATTCAAGAAGCATGGAAAGCTCTAGTGAACTAGAAGAAGAAAGAAGACTAATGTACGTAGGTATAACAAGAGCTAAAAAGAAACTATATTTAATGAATGCTAAAAAAAGAACTCTATATGGAAACACTAATCTAAATCTTCCAAGCAGATTTATTGAAGAAATAGATGACAGTCTTTTAGAAAAAGAGTATACTATACCAAGTATTGAAACAAAAAGAATTGATACTTCTAAAATGTATGAAGAAGGAAAAAATGACGATCTAGAAGTAGGAGATAAAGTTATCCATGATAAATATGGAGAAGGAGTAGTAGTAAAGATAGATGGATCGCTTGCTACTATAGCATTTGGTTTTAAAGAAGGAATTAAACAATTAATGAAAAACCATAAATCGATCCATAAAGTAAATAATTAAGACAGGGGAGTTTTAAAATGATTTCAACTAATAAAATAAAGATTAATAAAAATAGAATATTAGCGTGCAATATAGATGCAAGCAATTACATGCCAAGTATAAGCATAAGTGAATACTATTATGAAGATTTAAACATCAAAAAAAGTTTCTCTTTAAATAAATGGGATGACTATGGACTTAATGCAGATATGGATGGAGCAAGCATTGAAGAAATAGAAGGATTAAAGAAAATATCTTTTGAATTTGATATAACACATCCACTTTATATACCACTATTGCATCTTTGCCAAGGTGATTTAATAATAGAAACTGATGACACTAGAGATCATAATAAATATCTAAGAATATACAAAAAAGATAATAAAGTATATATGGATTTTGTTAATGAGATAGAAAATGCAGACATACTTGATAAATTTGATATCTTTATTAAAAATGTATTATATGATGGAAGAAGTAAAATAGATCAAGAAGGAAAAGACACTAAAGATAGATTACTATTCTTCTTTAAAGAGGCATCAGAGGCTATAATAAATAAATATCATCAAATGACATTAGAAGAATATATGCTTCAAAAACAAGGATATATTGATGATGAAGAAGTACTAAAATATACTAAGAAATTTCCAAAAAGAAACTAAAAAAGATAATGATTACTCATTATCTTTTTTTACTTTATCAAATCATAGTATGCATATAACATCTCACCAAAGTTGTAATTATCATACTCTTTGGCAATTAATTTAAGAGTATCTTTGCTATAACCTAAATAATCTTTTCCATATCCTATTTCCCAAGAGAAACCTCTAAATGTAGGAATAAGAATAGGATTTAATAAATAAGATGTTTTATCTCTGTTAGGCACTTCAAGTATTGTATATTCTTTGCCTTTAGTATCAGTATAAACAGAAAAGCCATATTTGGTAGAGAATTTAGCACCAAGTGCTACTGCCCATGCATAATCTGTATTAGTAGATCCGGCACCGTTTCTTCCATATGATTTATATGTGTCTTCATCCTCTTTTTCTGGATAACTATAAGATTTACCAAGAAGTCCATTCTTTTGAACTTTATATAATGCTTTGCGCATTTCTTCACATCTCTTATTCATTGACTCAGTAGCGTAGCTTTTACCTGTATAAGATATTCTACCTTGTTGATGATAATCAATTAGCATCTTTGCTTTTCTAATACCTATCCAGTATTGATAAAACTTCATCATTGCTCTGGTTTCTGGTTCACTACCGGCAGAATCCCCGGCGTAATAAATCTGTTTATTAGAATTAGAAGAATATTTAGTCTTTTCTATTCCTTTAGCTCTCATCATCCAAGAAAGACCAGCATAGTTTCTATTTATATCAGCTCCATTTGCATTTGCCTTCCAAAGCGTACCATCTGAGTAAGTCCAATTTTTGGTGTCAAAACCAATTCCATCATGTGCATCAGGATTAACACAAGGAACTGCTACAAATCTAGTATTTCCTAGAACATCTTTAGCTCTCTTTTCACCTTTTTCATATGCTTTAACTAAGTCAATTAATTCTTTTAAAATAAATGTAGGCCCAGCTGTTTCCCTAGCGTGAACTTGTCCAGTTAATAGGATAGTATTCTTAGTTTTACCTTTAGTCATATCTACTTCAATAGAATATATATTCTTTCCTTCTACCGATTTACCAATAGAATATAAATAAACTCCCTCATGAGTGGATAAGCTACGCATTATCTTATATAAATCATCATATTTATATTGCTTTGTTAAATCAATAGATACTGGCTTATTACTTTTTTATAGAAAGTTACATCAACCCACTCATTAGCCATGGTCTCTTTAAACTCTTCTAATAACATACCTCTGTTACCACTGTAAGTACCATATGACTTAATCTTTTTATTAATCTCTTCTGATGAAAGCAAATCACCAGAATAACTAATAAATTTTTCATAAATATCGCCATTAGCGTCCTTCACAGTAGTACTCTTTTCTCTTTTGATCTTCATAGCAGAAATATCCATTATAGAAAAACTAATAGTAATTAATAAAGTTAAAAAAATACTTGCAATAGTTATAAAACGTTTCATATTAAACCCTCTTTCTTAGCTCGTTATTATAAAGCTCATACATTTAAAAGTCAATCAACTAAAGGTATCTATTTATTCGTAAATTTGATATAATATAAGTGGTGAAAATATGAAAGACAGAATAGACTTTTTAACAGAAAAATTAAACGAAGCAAACTATAACTATCATGTACTAGATAATCCTACTATAACAGACCAAGAATATGATTCAATGTTAAGAGAATTAATTAACTTAGAAGAAAAATATCCTGATTTAGTAAGAGAAGATTCTCCAACACAAAGAGTCGGAGGAGAAGTACTTGATGAGTTTCAAAAAATAACTCACAAAATACCAATGATGAGTCTATCAAATGTATTTAATGAAGAAGAAATAAGAGATTTTGATAAAAGAATAAAAAAAGAAGGAGTAAATCCTGAATACGTATGTGAACTTAAAATAGATGGACTAAGTGTATCTCTTCTATATGAAGAAGGAAAACTAATAAGTGCTTCAACTAGAGGAGACGGAATAGTTGGAGAAGATATAACAAATAATGTTAAAACTATTAAAACAGTTCCACTATCTTTAAAAAAACCAGTATCAATAGAAGTAAGAGGAGAAATATATTTACCTAAAAAGAAATTAGAAGAATTAAATGAAAAAAGAAAAGCTAACAATGAACCTCTATTCCAAAACTGTAGAAATGCAGCTGCTGGAAGTGTAAGACAGTTAGATAGTAAAGTAGCAGCTTCCCGTGGACTAGATACATTTATATATCACATACCTAATCCAGAAGACTATGGAATAGATAAACATTATGACGCTCTTAAATATCTAGAAGAATTAGGATTCAAAACTAATCCTGAAAATACATTAGTAAAAGATGTGGATGGAATACTTTCTTTCATAGAAGACAAGACTAAAAAAAGGAAAGATTTATCTTATGATATAGACGGTGTTGTAATAAAGCTAAATGATATAAAAGACCAAAGAAGACTAGGATTTACAGCAAAGTATCCTAAATGGGCTACTGCATATAAATTCCCAGCAGAAGAAGTATTAACTAAACTAGAAGATATTATATTTACTGTAGGAAGAACAGGGCAAGTAACACCAAACGCTGTCTTAGAGCCAGTTATAGTAGCGGGCTCTACCATTTCAAGAGCCACTCTTCATAATGAAGACTACGTATTAATGAAAGATTTAAAAATAGGTGACACGGTATCAATAAGAAAAGCAGGGGATGTTATACCTGAAGTAGTTGAAGCTAAAATTGAAAGAAGAACAGGAAAAGAAATAGATTTCAAAATGATAGACAAATGCCCTATATGTAATAGTTTTCTTCATAAACAAGAAGGAATTGTAGGAAGCTTCTGCACTAATCCATCTTGTCCTGCTAGAAACATAGAGAGTTTATGTCACTTTGCAGAAAGAAGTGCAATGAACATAGATGGACTAGGAGACAAAATAATAGAAGACTTCTTTAACTATGGATATATAAGAAAATACAGTGATATATATAAATTATATGAACACAAAGAAGAACTAATAGAATTAGAAGGATATGGAATAAAAAGTGTAGACAACCTAATAGTTTCTATAGAAAACTCTAAGAAAAACAGTTTAGAAAGATTACTCCACGCTATTGGAATTGAAGGAGTAGGAGCTAAAACAAGTAAGATATTAGCAAAAAGATTTGGTTCACTAGAAAACTTAAGAAATGCTGATTATGAAACATTAACTGAAATAAACGATATTGGCCCTATTCTAGCAAGAAATATTGAAGACTATTTTAATGATGAGTTAAAAGTCAAAGAAATAGAAGAGTTAATTGGTCTAGGACTAAATACAACATATATAAGCACTATGGAAGCAACTGATGAAAGAGTACTAAATAAAAAGTTTGTAATAACTGGAGCATTCGACTTTGCTTCAAGAGATGAAATAAAAAAAGCTATAGAAGATAAAGGTGGAATCACTTCTTCATCAGTATCTGCAAAAACAGATGTGGTAATAGTTGGTAGTGATCCAGGAAAAAAATATGATGATGCAGTAAAACTGGGTATAACTATTTGGAATGAAGAAGAATTAAGAGCATTTTTAAACAAGTAGTTATAGATAGCAAAAAAACGGGAATAATAATTATATAAAACAAAAAATTAGTTGATTTTTAGCCTAAAAGAGTGTATTATTAAATTAAGATAAGGAGGACATAAAATGGAAAGAAACAATGGTCAAACAATATTTTTATCAGTAATCGGAATTGCAACTTTATTAGTTGCTATTATAGGTGCAACATTTGCATATTTCACAACAACAATGCAAGCAGGTGAAGGAAATAATCCAAACGCAACTATTACAACTGCTACAGTTGGTAGTGTAGGATTTGTAACAACAAGTCCATCATCTGACACAACTGTATTACCTGGATGGAGTGGAACAGGAACTACTAAAGTTTACTTCACTTCAGCTTCTGAAAAACCAGTTGAATATTCTTGTAAAGTATATTTAGCAGGAGAAGCTACTAATGAAAATGATTTATTAGAGCATATTGAAGTTCAAGGTGTAGCTGGTGATGATGCACAAAACACTGAAAATCCTGTAGCATTAACAGCTGAAGGAGTTGAAATTGCTCATGGTACAATCCCAGCAGTAACTCAAGATGTTGTAACAGGAACACTAAACGATACTGAAGCAGGAAAAGGACCAATCAGAGAAGTTACTTACAGAGTTATCTTTAAGGAAATGGGAGTAGCTCAAAATGAAGATCAAGGTAAGTTAATTAAAACAACTGTATCTTGTGAACTAGCTACTGGTGGAAACGGAACAATGTATTCTGCAGATCCAACATATAATGGATTACCAGTTCCATCTCCTACACCAAATAACGGTGAAGGCGAATAGTATTAAAAAAAAGAGAAGTTAGAGAAATCTAACTTTTTTTATTGTCTTTATCATCTTTAAGGTGGTATGATAAATATACAAATCATAAAAGAGGAAAATATGAAGAAAAAGGAAAGATTAAATAAGAATATTAAATCAGTAATAATTGCTATATTATGCATCATTCCATTTACTGCAGTTGCAATAGGAACTGCTTACTCTTTTATAGTGGCTAAGATTGTAGGTAATGAAGAAAATGGAAGTATCACTGTAAAAAGTGCACAGGTATATGCAGTATTTGAAGGAACAGACTTAATATCAAAAGAAATATTACCAGGTTATAGTGATTCTCTTACTTTCACAGTGACTAATACTTCTAAAACAAATAATACATACGGAAATTATACTATTGTATGGAACATTAATAAGAATGAGATAACAAGTAATAGTTTTGTTTATAAGGTAGAAGGTAAAACATATAAAGATGGAAAGGAAATAGAAGAAGATATTCCTCATAATAAATTAATAAATGTAAATGAGACAAGAGTTCCTCAGATGAGCACTATTATAGGGACTGGAACAATAAATACTGGAATAACACACAAGTATAAACTAACAATTATGTTTAAAGAAACAGGAGTAGCGCAAAACGAGTTTAAAAACAAAGAATTTAACTCAACTCTAGCAGCAAAAGGAGAACCAGTAATAAATTAAGAAAGACATTTGTCTTTCTTTTTTGTAAATTGAAAAATAACTACATTTTTGGTATAATTGATAAGAATGAGGTATGTAAGATGGCTATAAAGAATAAAAAAGGAGAAAAAACATCTATTTATGAAACAATGAATATACTATGGAAAAAAGTATATGAAGAGTTTAAAAAGTATTTAAGCACAAATATTTTATTTTTAACATACCTAATAACATCAGTAATAATCGGTTTTTTACTTAGATTAACCACAAGTACATCTTTATATCATATAAAGCCTCTTATATGTGACTTAATAATAGTAGCAATAGTAGGAGCATTTGGCTATTTAATAAAACCAAAACATCAATTTAAATATTTCTTTTTACTTAATATATTCTATACAGCCCTATGCATAATAAACAGTATATATTATAAATTCTATGCAGGATACATAAGCATTAGTCAAATAAGTACACTATCTATGTTTGGAAAAGTAAGTGATTCAGTAACATCTAGATTAAAGCCTATTTACTTTATATATTTAATAAGTCCAATAATAATGTTAATAGTGCATCACTTTCTTAGCAAAAAGAATTACTATTTCAATGTAGGAAGATATGAAAAAGGAAAGCAAATGTTCCTAAGAACAGTAGTAGTTTCATTTGCTTTACTTCTTATGACAGCTATAACTCTTACAAAAACAGAAGCAAGTAGAATAGTAAAACTATGGAATAGAGACTATGTAGTAAATAAATTTGGTATATATATGTACACTATAAATGACTTCGTACAAAGCATATATCCAACAATAAGTCCAATGTTTGGCTATGAAGAAGCTAAAGTAGCATTTGATAATTATTACTACAATAATAAGAATAATAAACAAAAAAATAACTACACAAATATATTTGAAGGAAAAAATGTATTATTTATACATGCAGAAAGTATACAAAGCTTCTTAATAGGACTAGAAGTAAATGGTATAGAAATAACACCTAATCTAAATAAATTAGCAAAGGAAAGTCTTTACTTTACTAGATTCTATCCACAAGTAAGTATAGGAACAAGTTCTGATACAGAGTTTACTTTAAGTACAGGAATTCTTCCATCTTCTTCTGGAACGGTATTTATTAATTTCTATAATAGAAAATATGAAACAATGCAAAATGCTTTCAGAAGTAAAGGATATTATACATTTGCTGCTCACGCCAATGCAGCAGGATACTGGAATAGAGAAACAATGTATCAAACTCTAGGATATGATGATTTTTATGCTAAAGACTCATACATAGTGCCTGATGATATGGAAAGTGAAGACATAATAGGTCTAGGCTTATCTGATAAATCTTTCTATAAACAATTAATACCTATACTAAAAGAAGTAAAAAATAATCATGAAAAATTTATGGGTACTATTATTAGTTTAAGTAACCATAGTCCATTTAAAGATTTAGACAAATATGGGGACATAGACTTCTCTGTGACAGTAAAAAGAGATACTAAAGAATTAGATGAGGAAGGAAACCCTATATATGAAGAAGTAGAAGATCCATACTTAGAAAACACTGAAATAGGTGATTATTTAAAAAGCGCTCACTATGCAGATGAAGCATATGGAATGCTACTAGAAATGCTAGAAGAAGAAAATCTACTTGATAACACTGTAATAGTGCTCTATGGAGATCACGAAGCAAAATTAGGAAGAAAAAATCTAGAATACTTATATAACTATGACTTAGAAACAGGAAAAATGAAGACAAAAGATGATCCTACATATGTTAATCTAGATGATTATAACTATGATTTACTAAAAAATACTCCATTGATTATTTATTCTAAAGATGATAAAGTAAATAAAGAAATATCAAGCACTATGGGAATGTGGGACGTATATCCAACAATAGCTAATATGTTTAATTTAAACTACAGATACCCACTAGGGCATGATATATTTAGTAAAAATGAAAAAATAGTAGTATTCCCTAACGGAGATGTAATAACTGATAAAGTATATCTAAGTACTGCTAAAGAAGACTATATTGTATTAACTAATGATAAGATAGACAACGAATACATGGCAAATTACATAAATAAATTAAAAGAATATTCTGAACAAACATTAGATGTAAGTAAGGCAATAATAGTTCATAACTTAATTGAAAAAGAAGAAAAGGAGAAATAATGAAAAACAAAATATTTTATATAACAATGACAGTCATAATACTAGGCGTAATATCTTTCACGGGCTACAAGGCATATAATGAATTTATTAAGAAAGAAGTACCAGAAGAAAAGAAAAAAGTACAATTAGATAGTCTAGAATTATATGGTTATACACTAAATGATGATGCTACTGAAATATATAAGACTTATTTTGCAGAATTAAAAGAAGTATTAAATAAAGAAGAAGTAGATGAAAAAGAGTATGCAAAAAGTATAACTAAATTATTTATAACTGATTTTTATACATTAACTAATAAAATAAGTTCAAGTGACTTCGGAGGATTAGAATTTATTCATCCAAATTTAAAAGAAAACTTTAAACTAAATGCAGGAGATACAATGTATAATCATGTAAAAACAAACTTAGATGGTAAAAGAGAACAATCACTTCCTGAAGTAAAAAGTGTAGAAATAAAAGTAATAAGTGATTATAATTATACATATAAAGGAGCAAAAGTACCTGCATATAAGGTAAGTGCTACTTGGGAATATGTAGTAGACTTAGGATACGAAAATAAAGGAGACTTTTATTTATTAAAAGAAGAAAATAAACTATATATAGTAGAAAAGTAAGAGGGTTTTAAATGCAAAATGTATATGATTATTTACTAAAAGAATTAAACTTAGATAGTAAAAGCATTATATGTGCTGGAATAAGTGGTGGGCCAGATTCAATGGCTCTTTTAGACTTGCTAATAAAAGTTAAAAAAGAACTTGGTCTAACACTAGTAGTAGCGCATGTTAATCATAACGTTAGAAAAGAAAGCAACGAAGAAGAAGAATATGTAAGAAAATTTTCAAAAGATAATGACTTAATATTTGAATCAATGAAAATAGAAAATATTGGTGATGATAACTTTGAAAATGAAGCAAGAACAATAAGATATAACTTCTTTGATCAAATATGTAAAAAATATAAAGCTAACTATTTAATGACTGCTCATCACGGTGATGATTTAATAGAAACTATCTTAATGAGAATAGTAAGAGGATCAACCCTAAAAGGATACAGTGGATTTAGTAAAATAATAGAAAAAGATGAATATACATTAGTAAGGCCTCTAATAACAGTAACAAAAGATGAACTAGTTAAATACTGTGAAGATAATAAAGTTAAGTATTATATTGATAAAACTAACTTAGAAGACATTCATACTAGAAATAGATATAGAAAATATGTACTTCCATTCTTAAAAAGTGAAAATAAATTAGTACATGAAAAATTCCTTAAATATAGTGAAACTCTTCTAATGTATAATGAATACATTGAAAAAGAAGTAAAAGATAAATTTAATAAAGTCATAATAGATGGAGTACTAGATATTAATAAATTTAAAGAATTAGATGAATTAATTCAAACAAAGATAATCTATAATATATTAGAAAAAATATATGGAGATGACTTATTAATAATAACTAATGCACATGTTAAATTGATGTTTGATTTAATTAACTGTGATAAAGCACAAGGATTTATACATCTACCAAACAATGTTAAAGTAATAAAATCCTATGACAAGATAGAATTAACATTTGAAGAAGATAATCAAGATAAATATGAAATAGAAATTAGTGATATAGTAAACCTACCTAATGGAAAAAACATAGTAGTGTTGCATGAAGAAATTGATGACAATTCAAATAATATAATAAGATTAAGTAGTAAAAAAGTAATTATGCCTCTATACGTAAGAACAAGAAGAAATGGAGACAAAATGGAAGTAAAAGGTATGGAAGGACATAAAAAAGTTAATGATATATTTATAGACAGTAAAATAAAAACAAAAGATAGAGACTCCTGGCCAATAGTATGTGATTCAGAAAACAATGTAGTTTGGATACCAGGACTTAAAAAAAGTAAATATGATGAGCAAAAAGAAAAAAGCTATGATATAATACTAAGGTATATATAAGAAAGGAAGAAAATATGAAAAAAAGAACTAACTTAATGAAAGATATATTTCCATATCTAATTTTATTAGTAGTAATGACAGTAATATTATATTTATTTAATAATGGTAAATATAAAGTTAATGAACTAAACTACTTAGATTTCACTAAGAACTTAGCATCTCAAAATATAAAAGAGCTAGAAATAACACCTAAAACAAGTGAAAGTGTTTACTACTTAACAGGTAAGTTAAAAAGTTATAAGGAAAATGAATCATTTAAGCTAATCGTACCATATAGTGATTCAGTAGTAAAAGAACTATTAACATCATCTAATGAACAAAACTTAAATGTAAAGATTAATAAAGATCCAGGAAGTATAAGCTGGCTTGCAATTGTCTTAGAATTTGCTCCAATACTAATTATATGTGGACTAAGCTTTTATCTAGTAAAAGCAATGCTTGGAAATGGAAAAGGCGGAACAATGGACTTCGGAAGAAGCCGTGCTAAATTAAACAAAGAAGGTGGAAACACTACTTTTAAAGATGTTGCAGGACTTAATGAAGAAAAAGAAGAAGTAAAAGAATTAATAGACTTCTTAAAGAATCCAAAGAAATTCCAAAAATTAGGAGCAAGAATTCCTAAGGGCGTACTTTTAGTAGGGCCTCCAGGAACAGGTAAAACACTACTTGCTAAAGCAGTAGCAGGTGAAGCAAAAGTTCCTTTCTACTACATAAGCGGTTCAGACTTTGTAGAACTATTTGTAGGTGTAGGTGCTTCTCGTGTAAGAGATATGTTTAAACAAGCAAAACAAACTGCTCCATGCTTAATATTTATTGATGAAATAGATGCAGTAGGTCGTCAAAGAGGAACTGGTTTAGGTGGAGGACATGATGAAAGAGAACAAACTCTAAACCAATTATTAACTGAAATGGACGGATTTGGTGCAAACGAAGGAATCATTATTATTGCTGCAACAAATAGACCAGATGTACTAGACCCTGCACTTCTAAGACCAGGAAGATTTGATAGACAAGTAACAGTTAATCTTCCAGATGTAAGAGAAAGAGAAGAAATACTAAAAGTACACGCTAAAAATAAAGTATTAGCTGAAGAAGTAAAAATAAAAGCTCTAGCTGAACGTACTCCTGGATACTCAGGAGCTGATCTAGAAAACTTACTAAATGAAGCTGCACTTCTAGCAGTTAGAAGAAATAAAAATGCAATTACAATGGACGAACTTGATGAAGCTTCAGATAGAGTACTAATGGGACCTGCTAAAGTAAGTAGAAAAGTAACTGACTATGAAAAGAATATAGTAGCATACCATGAAAGTGGACACGCAGTACTTGGTATAATGCTTCCAAATGGTGAAGAAGTACATAAGATTACTATTATCCCAAGAGGAATGGCTGGAGGATATACTCAAATGCTTCCTAAAGAAGAAAGAACTTTAGTAGCAACTAAAGATGAACTACTTCAAAGAATAACTTCTTATTTAGGTGGTAGAGTAGCAGAAGAACTATTCTGCGGTGAAATATCAACTGGTGCATCAGACGACTTTAAAAGAGCAACTCAAATTGCTAGAAGTATGGTAACTGAATATGGTATGTCAGATCTAGGCCCAGTACAACTAGAACATAAATCAGGTGAAGTATTCCTAGGAAGAGATTATACAAATTCTCAAAGAAACTATTCTGATACAGTAGCTCTAGAAATAGATAAAGAAATTAGAAAAATAATGGATGAATGCTATAAAAATGCAAAGAAAATATTAACAGAAAATAAAGGATTAGTAGAAGTACTTGCAAAAACACTATATGAAAAAGAAACTATTACTAAAGAAGAAATTGAAGAAGTAGTAGAAAACTACAATCATCCAAAGAAAAGAGCTTCTAAACCAAAAGAAGAAGTAAAAGAAACTAAACCTAAGAAAACTACAAAGAAAGTAGTAAAAGCTAAAAAAGAAAAGAAAGTAGCGTAAGCTACTTTTTTTCTTGATATATACTATATGAAATGATACTATTATATTAGAAAAATAGGTGGTTATATGAAAAGGATACTAGGCACAGCAATATTATTGTTACTACTATTAACAGGAACAAAGAAAATAGTAATAAATAGTAAGGAATATAGTAAAACTGTTTATAATGATAAAACAACAAAAACAGCTGTTTCATCAGCACTTACTTCTTTCGGTAACACACTAAATATAGATTTATTTAATACAAATAAATTCAACTGCACAGTAACAAATAATAAAGTTTCATGTGCTTCTAGCTCATATCAAAAAGTTGGTCTATTTAGCTATCCAGAATATAACTTAATCGGAGGAGCTTCTTCATATTTGTATAATCCAAATTCTTACTACGTACTAAATAATGGCCAAGTTAAAACACTTACACAATCAGGATTAACTGATGAAGAACCATCAAAATTAAAAGCGTCTATTTATATTAAAGATTTAACCGTGTCAGGAAGTGGAACTAGTAGTGATCCATACAGAATAGTAGAAAGCTTATGCTTTGTAACAGATGGTGAAGAAAACTGCATAGTTATAAGTGGCCAAACAGTTGGGAACCTTCCTACTCCCACAAGAGAAGGATATACATTTTTAGGATGGTTCAGTTCTCAAACTGGTGGATTTGAAGTTACTTCATCAACAAAGATTTCTGATTTGCCAGAAAAGAAAATATATTCTAGATGGCAAGCAAATAGCTATAACATAAGTTATAATTTACAAAACGGAACAATATCTAGCCAACCTAGTAAAGGAACATATGATGAAGCACTTAGTATTCCTAATCCAACAAAAACAGTAACATTTAGAGGAAACGCAAATGGAACAGGTGCTACTATAGGAGCTAATACGACAAACACTCAAACATTTAATGGCTGGGATATAACAGGGCTAGACTCAACAGATCATTTAGTTGGATCAACTAATTCAAGAGCTACAGCTGTATCAGGCTCAAAAGCAACAACATTTAAAAACTTAAGAAGTACATCAGGAACAGTAACATTTAAAGCAAGATGGACGAGTGTATCAACAAACCTTCCTACAGTAACTAAAGCAGGACACACATGTGGGTGGGCAATGACTTCAGGAGCAACATCTGTTTCAACTATAACTGTACCGGAAACTCAAAGTACAACACTTGATATATATGCTGTATGTACAGCTAATATATTTACAATAACCCTAAATAATCAAAGTGCTACTTCTGCTGGAACAACAACAATATATGAAAAATATGGTAATCAGTATTCACTAACATCAGGTGGAAGTGCATCAACTTCAATAACAAAACCTACAAGAACAAATTATGTTTTTGGAGGATATTACACAAGCACTAATGGATCTGGTACACAAATAATAAATGCAAGTGGTTCAATAACAGCATCAAATACACAGTTCAACGCTAGCACTACAATATATGCATATTGGAAACCAGTGGTAACAGTATCATGCTCTAATTGTACATCTTCTCC
Organism: Caryophanales bacterium; assembly: GCA_016292035.1. Taxonomy (GTDB): domain Bacteria; phylum Bacillota_I; class Bacilli_A; order RF39; family UBA660; genus RUG727. The sequence continues at coordinate 16,344 of JAEEZR010000012.1, read as the reverse complement.
AACAAGCAAAGAAGCAGCGTATAATGGATCAACTACATTTACTTTAACAGCATCTACAGGATACACACTAACAGGTGCTACAGTAAGTGGAACTGGATGCAGCCTAAGTGGAAGCACATTAACAGCTTCTAGCGTAACAAGCCCTAGAACATGTACAGTAACTGCTAAAAAACAAACCTATACAGTATCAGTTAGTTGTTCAGGATGTTCATCTAGTCCTACAAGTAAAGCTATTGAATATAATAGTTCAGGAACATTCACTTTAACAGCAAGTAACGGTTATACTCTATCAGGAGCAACAGTATCAGGAACAGGATGTTCTTTAAGTGGATCAACACTTACAGCATCATCTGTAACAAGTGCAAGAACATGTACAGTAACAGCAAAATCATCATGGACATGTGCTACAGGAACACCAGAAGTTGTAAGCGGAGTGCCAGCATGCGTAACAAATGCTAGCCTAAAAACAAAATGTCTAACATCAAACAACACATGCCAATTTGAAGCATTATCATACTACTATTGCCTTCCATCAGGAGATTCAACAAAAACGCTAAGCGCTTCAAGTGGATCAAGTGCTACAAAGGATAGCAGTTACGGATGTTATATTAATAGTTCATCAGTCGGATATTATCTAGAATTCAGTTATGATACAGCACACTGTAATGGAACGAGTCCATGCTATGAATACTTAAATGATGGCTCATCTTACAAAAAATATACAAAGGTAAGCACATGTAATCAAACCTCATGTTCATGGTCTTACTGTGGAACATCAGGAACTAACACAAATGGTACAGTAACTTGGCGTGAAGAATTATATCAATGTACAAGACAATATAATCAAGGACAATGTGGAACATCAAATCAAGAAGGAAAATTAATATGTACAACATCCACGAATTTCTACCAATGTCCTTCGGGATGGACTGCTTATCCAGGAAACAGCGCAAAGTGCTATCAAAAAGCTAAATACACAGTTAATGTAGCATGCAGTGGATGCTCTGCTAATCCAGCAAATAAACAAATAGAACATGGCTCATCAGGAACATTTACTATAACTGAAAGTAATGGATATATTATAACAGGAGCAACAGTATCAGGAAGTGGATGCTCTCTTAATGAAAGCACAAGTGTATTAACCGCAAGCAATGTAACAGGAAATAGCACTTGCACAGTTACTCTAAAAACAGGATGCTATCAAACTGTAACAGTAAGTGGAGCTAGCTATTGCTGCTCTAGGGCAGCAATTCAAGAAGCATCCACAGCATCAGGTAATGCAGGAAGAAGTTGCTCACAAAGTTGCCAAGGAGAAAGCTGCGGCCAAGCTTGTTCAAATGCAGCACAAAGCGCATATAACTCAATAATTACTAAACAGTGTACAAAAAAATAGTAAACAAAAACAGCAAATGCTGTTTTTTGTTGATTTATTTTTGCAAAAAATGTTATTATTAAAGTGTAAAAATAGGAGAATGTATGAAAAAGATAATAGGGTTATTATTGGTCATGCTATTATTAGCTAGTCCAAAGAAAATCGAAGTAAATAGTAAGGAGTATTTAAGAAAAACATACGCTGATACAACAACTAAAAGTAACATATCATCATCTTTAAATAGCTTCTTTAATGAAACAGATAATTCACTAGTATTTAATACAAATAAATTTAATTGTACAGTATCAAATAATAATGTTACTTGTTCATCTAGTTCATATCAAAAAGTAGGGTTATTTAGTTATCCTGAATATCTTAAAATTGGTGGAAATACTTCATATTTATTCTTACAAAATTCATACTATGTTCTAAATAACAGTGCTGTAAAAAATCTAACATTATCTGGTCTTAATGATGAAGAACCATCTAAGTTAAGAGCCAGTATATATCTAAATCCAAATTTAAAAATAAAAGGAACTGGAACTGCTACAGATCCATATATAATATCAGATGAAATATGTTTTGTATCAGAAGTAGAAACATGTAGGTCAGTAAACGATGTAATAGGTTCTTTAGAAACACCAGAAAGAACAGGATACACATTTGATGGGTGGTATTTTATGGAAACTGGCGGTTTTAAAGTGACACCATCTACAAAAGTATCAGATCTTCCAGAGAAAAAAGTATATGCAAGATGGACTCCAAATACATATAGTATTAGTTATGAACTTCAAAATGGTACGTTAAGCTCTAATATAACAAACGCTACATACGATGTTAGTTTAACAATTCCAAATCCAACTAAGACAGTAACAATCGTAGGAAATGCAAATAATACGGGTGCAACTGTAGGAGCAAGTAAAGCAAACACACAAACATTTAAAGGCTGGGACATAACAAACATGGATAGTACTACTCATAACATTGGCTCTTCAACAATGAGTAATACTTCTGCATCAAATATAAAAGATACTACATTCAAAAATCTAAGAAGTACATCTGGTGTAGTAAAATTTAAGGCTAGATGGACAAGTGTAGCAACTAGCCTACCAGCAGTTACCAAAACTGGTTATACATGTGGATGGGCTATGTCTAGTTCGGCAACATCTGTACAAACTATAACTGTTTCTGAAACACAAGGATCAACATTGACAATATATGCGGTATGTACTCCAAATATTTATACAATAACACTTAATAATCAAAGCGCTACTACTGCAGGTACAACAAAAATATATGAAAAATATGCAACAAACTACTCACTAACATCAGGTGGAAGCGCAGCTTCATCAATTACAATTCCAACAAAAACTAATTATAAATTTAGTGGTTACTATACAGCTACAAATGGCGGGGGAACACAAATAATAAACGCTTCAGGCACTATTGTGGGAAGTACCAGTGCATTTACTGCGTCAACAACTCTGTATGCATATTGGACACCAAACATAGTTAAAAAATCAAAAACATGTTTAGCAACAGTAGGGTGGACACCAAAATCAACAACATATAGTTCATCTACTTGTCCATCAACTTATCAATCATCTAGCACAGCGTGCACTTCTTCTTCGCACGTAGGAAACTACGTAATGACAAGCTGTACACCAAAAACAGGAAGTAGTTCTAGTCCATATACATGTTATTCATTTACATCATCATCAACATCTACGACTTCATGCTCTTCATCAAGTGCGCCTAGTTGCTATAGTTCTTCACATGTAGGTAATTCATATACAACTTGTCAGAGTAATGGAACTACCACTGGATTTGTAAACAGTGGAGTGTATACTTCATCTGTTGATCTAGAAGGATGCTCTAATCCTCACCCAACATACGGATGCGGATGTACAACTGCCACTATTGGTAATAGAGTTTATAACTGCTGGCCAAGCGGAAGTAGCTATCAATGTAATGACAGTATTTGTTCAACTGTGCCTAATTACACTAAAACAACTTATACATGTTCTTCATCCACTTGCTATGAGACTACGTACACAAGTACTATCTACTATAACCAGTGTGTTAGCACATATGCATTTGGAACTGAAACTACAGAATACGTGGATAGTTGTACTCCAAGTACTATCACATGTAATGCATCAAATGTTAATAAAGTTAATGTAACATGTAACTAATAAAAATGAAGTATAATTTTACTTCATTTTTTTCTTTCCTAAAAAGTGTTTTTACCCTTTAATAAACTTTTTATTTATGTTAAAATACATATTAGCGAGGTAGTATATTATGGGAAAGGTTATATCACTAGTAAATCAAAAAGGTGGGGTAGGCAAAACAACAACAAGTATAAATTTAGCTAGTGCTTTAGGGCATCTAGACAAAAAAGTCTTATTAATAGATTTGGATCCACAGAGTAATAGTACTACTGGACTAGGTGTTAATAAGGCAGAAATTAAGAAAAGCATCTATAACGTAATTATCCATGATTGCTCAATAGAAGATGCTATTATCAAAACAAAATTTAAGAATTTATCTATAATTCCATCAATGATACTTCTAAGTGGTGCTGAAATAGAATTAATTCAATCAGCTAGTAGAGAAGAAAACTTCACTATAGCAGATCAATTAAAAATGCAAATTGAAAGTATAAAAGATAGATATGATTTTATACTAATAGATTGCCCACCAGCTCTTGGAGTATTAACTACAAATGCACTAGCAGCAAGTGACAGTGTATTAATTCCAGTTCAATGTGAGTATTATAGTCTAGAAGGTGTTACACAGCTTTTAAACACTATAATAATGACACAAAGCAAAATAAATCCTAAACTAGATATTGAAGGTGTTCTACTAACTATGTTAGATGGAAGAACATTAGTTGGACTTGAAGTAGTAGAAGATGTTAGAAAATTCTTTAAAGAAAAAGTATTTAATACTATAATACCAAGACTTGTAAGACTTGTAGAAGCACCAAGTCATGGTAAACCAATCATCGAATATGATCCAAAGTGCAGAGGCGCTGAGGCATATACAAATTTAGCTAAGGAAGTGATTGAAAGAAATGCAAGAAAAGAGGAAAGCTCTAGGTAGAGGACTAGAAGAACTATTTAATAATGAACCATTTAATATGGACAGTTTTGAAAGAAATATAGTTGAAGAATCTACTAGTGAAGATGTTAAAGAAATAAACATTGATGAACTAAGAAGTAATCCATATCAGCCAAGAAAAGTATTTGACGAAGAGAAAATTAACGAACTAGCAAAAAGTATTAAAGACTATGGTTTAATTGAACCAATCATAGTAAAAAAGAGTATAAAGGGTTATGAAATAGTAGCAGGTGAAAGAAGAACTTTAGCTGCCAAAAAAGCAGGTTTAACAACAATAAAGGCTATTATAAAAGATTTTTCAGATGAAGAAATGATGAGCATCGCTCTTCTAGAAAACATTCAAAGAGAAGACTTAAATGTAATAGAAGAGGCAAACGCTTATAAGAAAATGATAGATGTACTAAGAGTAACTCAAGAAGAATTAGCAGAAAAAATAGGAAAAAGTAGAAGCCATGTAACAAATATATTAGGACTTCTAAAACTACCTAAAAAAGTACAAGACTTAGTATTAAATGAAAAATTATCAATGGGACACGCTAGATGTCTATCAAAATTAAGTGATGAAAAATTAATATTTGATCTAGCAGAAATGATTATTGCTAAAAGTCTAAGTGTTAGACAAGTAGAAGACTTAATAAGTGTAAGCGATTATGAAAAGAAAACACCTATTAAAAAAACTAAAGAAACTGATGAAGGACATATGCATCTTCAATCTGTTTTAAGAGAAAAAATAGGAACACTTGTAAAAGTAAACAAAAAGAATATAGTTATTCCTTTTGAAAATGATAAAGACTTAGAAAGAATTCTAGAAATACTTAACATAGATTCAAATATAGATTAGGAGAATATATGAATTATAAATTAGGTAGCATTGTAATAATGAAAAAACCCCATCCTTGTGGTACTAATCTATGGGAAATAACAAGAATGGGTGTAGATATCAAACTAAAATGCATTAATTGTGGTAGAACAATTATGATAGATAAGCTAGAATTTGATAGAAAACTTAAGAAAGTGGTGGAAGATGAAAAAGAGAAGCTTTAGTCCAGTATTTTTATTTTTAGTATTAACAATTGTAATAATGCTACTAAGCACTATTCTGTCACTATTTAATGTACAAGCAGAATACACAACTGTAAATACATATTCTTATGCGCTACAAAACAACGTAGTAGCGGTAGAAAATATGTTAAGTGCTGAAGGAATTAAGTATATAGTAACAAATACTGTTAATAATTTTATGAACTTTGAACCTTTAGGAGCAATTATTATTGTATTAATAGGAATAGGAGTACTAGAAAAATCTGGTTTTTTAAGAGTATTCTTTACCCTAATAACTCAAAATATACACAAAAACACTATAACATGTGCAGTAATACTATTATCAATAATATCAAGCATATTTGGTGGTATAGGATTTGTAACACTGCTTCCATTAAGTGCACTATTATTTAAATATGGAAGAAGAAACCCTATTGGAGGAATAATAGCTTCATTTGCTGGATTAACATTCGGTTATGGAATTAATATATTCTTAAGTACTACTGATACAGCATTAATGCAAATAACAACAAATGCTTCTCACGTACTAGATAAAACTTACGGATTTGGACTATACTTTGAATTGTTTATAATGATACTTGCAACTCTTGTAGCTAGCTATTTAATGACTAGAGTAACAGAAAAAGTAGTAATGCCAAGACTAGGTAAATACGAATTTGAAGAAAATGAACTAGTAACAGAAACAAAATTCTCTAAAAAAGAACTAAGAGGATTAGTATTAGCACTAGCAGCTGCAGTAATCTATATTTTAATTCAAATATATTTAATAGTGCCAGGTCTTCCACTAAGTGGAACATTCCTAGACAATACTCAAACATTTTATATAGATAAACTATTTGGAAGTGGATCTTTATTTGCAAAAGGATTTGTATTTATAATAATGTTCTTCTTCCTATTAGTAGGGCTTGTATATGGATTAGTAGCAAAAACAATAACTAGTAGTAAAGATTTTAATGAATGTTTAAAATCATCACTAGATACAATAGGAAATATCCTAGTATTAATGTTGGTAGCTAGCTTGTTTATAAGTGTTTATAATAAAAGTAATATAGGCCTTGTATTAGTAGCAGGCTTAACAAATATAGTGGGTGCTATTGACTTCAATGGAATAGTATTATTACTAGTAGTATTACTATTATCAATAATATGTGGACTATTATATACTCCGCTAGCTAGTAAATGGCAAGTAATGAGTGGTACAATTATTCCTAAAATGATGAATGTATCAATATCACCAGAATTAGCACAAATAGTATATGTATCTGGTTCAACTTTATCACTTGGATTTACTCCAATAATGATTTACTACTGCGTGTTTTCTTCATTCATAGAAAAATATGATAAAAACGGCAGTGTTGGAATGTTTGAAACAGGAAAACTAATGATGAGCTATGCAAAAGTATTATTAATAATGTGGTTTATACTAATAGTAGGATTCTATATAATAGGACTTCCACTAGGTATAGGAAGCCAACCAATATTAAGATTTTAGATAAGGGGGATTAATATGTCACTAAAAGCAGGAATAATAGGAATGCCAAACGTTGGTAAAAGTACTCTATTTAATGCAATAACAAAGAAAAATATTCTTGCAGCAAACTATCCGTTTGCAACGATAGATCCTAATCTAGGAACAGTTACTGTTCCAGATAGTAGACTAGAAGTACTAGAAAAGATGTATTTACCAGAAAGACTAATACCAACTCAATATGAATTTATAGACATAGCAGGTCTAGTAAAAGGAGCATCTTCTGGAGAAGGATTAGGAAATAAATTCTTATCTCATATTAGAGAAGTAGATGCAGTTATACACGTAGTAAGATGCTTTGAAGATAAAGATATAATACATGTAGAAGGCTCAATTGATCCAATAAGAGATATAGAAATAATAAATTTAGAGCTGGCTATATCAGACTTAGAAATAGTAAACAATAGATTAGAAAGAATAACTAAAAAAGCAGAAACATCTAAAGATAAAGATGCTCTAAAAGAAGTAGAACTATTAAATAGATGTAAAGCGCATTTAGAAACAAATAAACCATTAAGGGATATAGAACTAACTGATGATGAAAAAGAAATACTTAAAAACTTTAACTTTATCACAGAGAAGCCAATGATTTATTTAGCCAATATGACTGACACAGATATAACAGATAAAAATAATAAATATTTAAAAGCAGTAGAAGAATATGCTAAAAAAGAAAACTGTGAAGTAGTTCCTATGTGTGCAAAAATAGAAAGCGAGTTAGTAGAACTATCTGATGATGATAAAAAGATGTTCTTAGAAGATCTAGGAATAGAAACAAGCGGTTTAGATAATTTAATAAGTAAAACATACTCTATTTTAGGATTATCTACATTCTTCACTGTAGGAACAGATGAAGTAAGAGCATGGACTTTCACTCAAGGTATGAAAGCACCAGAATGTGCAGGAATCATACACACAGACTTTCAAAAAGGATTCATAAGAGCAGAAGTCATGAGCTATGAAGACTTAGTAACTTATGGAAGTGAGCTAAAAGTTAAAGAAGCAGGCAAAATGAGACTTGAAGGAAAAGAATACATAATGCAAGATGGAGATATCTGCTACTTTAGATTTAATGTAACAAAATAGTCATAAACTTGAAAAAAAACACTATTTTTCTTATAATAGAAATATAATAGGAAGTGAAAAAAATGAAAAATAAAAAAGGTTTTACTTTAGTAGAGCTACTAGCAGTAATAGCAATACTTGCAATACTAATGCTACTTATAATGCCTAATGTACTAGGAATGTTCTCTAAAGGAAAGAAAGAAACATTTATGGTTCAAGTACAAAGCATAATCAGAGCAGCAGAAACTCAAAAACAAAATGACGAATTAACTGGTAAAAATGTACAAGGGTACTGTAATAATATCGGTTCTATGTGTCCACCAGAAATGAAATTAGACATAACAGACTCTGGTGTTAAATATGCACTTTTATTTAATAATTCAAATAAAGTATCTGCAGTGGCTGTAGAAGACTCAAATTACTGCTATGTTAATTCAACTGACGTAGCCAACATTGATGAAAATGATTTCGTAGAAGGAGGACACTTAAACTGTACAAGTAGCACATGCACATGTACAGGTGCTACAAGATATGTTTATTGGAAACTTGCTGAAGGCGGTGCTAGCGTATGGTATGGTCCTAACGCTCTTCCTACAACTACACATGACTCTGTTTCTTCTTTAACACTATCATCAACAGATACATTTATAAGAAGCACAGTTGATGATACTGGAGCTTTAAAACATGAAGCATGCTTTTACTATAACAATAAGTATTTATGCATTGGAACAGATTACTTTATAAGTGGAGATACAGATGGAACTCAAACTAAAGAAAAACTAGAAACAGATATGACTAACACATTTGGCACTAAACCATCATGTACACCTAGTTCTAACCGTGTAGATTGTTACTATGGATCTGCTCGTATAAAAGCTTCTACAGGAGATAACATGGCTTCAGATGGAACTAACATGTGTAATGTAAATGCAGCAAACGGAAAAGCAAAATGTAGTTAATAAAAAAGAAAGATGCACATAAAAAGAACTATTTAATAGTTCTTTTTCATTGTTTAAAAGTATTATTCATTATATAATAAAAACATAGTAGGGAGAATGTATATGAAAAAGAAAGGTTTTACATTGGTAGAATTATTAGCAGTAATAGCAATACTTGCAATACTAATGCTATTAATAACACCAAACATATTAAAAATGTTTCAAAGTGGAAGAAAAGATGCGTTTAAAGTACAAATAGAAAGCTTAGTAAACGCTGCACAAAAAGAGATAACAGTAGACACATTTGAAGGAAGTCAAAATACAAAATATTGCAAGGGAACAGGAATTGGCTGTTACAATTATATGGAACTATCAACAAGTGATAGTGATATAAAATATATAATAAATTTTGGTAGTGATAATAAGGTATCATCAGTAGGAGTTCAAAACGATAATTTCTGCTATGTTAATAATGATTACTCAAGCGGAATAAATGAAGAAGACTTTACTGAAAATGCAACTTTAGTTTGTTCAGAAACAGAATGCTCTTGTGGTAAATATGTATATTGGATAAGTGCTAGTAATTTTAATAAAACTAGTAAACCAAGCACAACATATGATTCAATAGCAGACTTAAATATATCTGGAGCTGGAAGATTTATTAGAACAAAAATAAGTAGTGATAACAGAGTATTAGGTCATGAAGCTTGTATATACTATAATGATAAGACATTCTGTCTAGCACCATATTATTACGAAAAAGATGACGAAACATCAAAAAGCAAACTTAAAAAAGACATACAAGAAGCTCTTGGAATTACATCACTTAGTTGTAATAATGGATCATACTCAGACGGAACTATATACGTAGGATGTTCTTTTAGTTCTCATTTTTGTAGAGCAAGAGCAACTGGACTTGTAAACTGTGTATTATCAGACGGTAAAAACTGTATTGTTAGCGAAGAAGGCAAAGCATGGTGCCAAGGATAAATGAAAAATAATAAAAACGAGTTGATTAACATATACTAATGTGATAAAATACTACCGAAAGAGCAAAAAGCTCCTTGCTACTATATGTAGCCGATAGACCAAAGGGAGGTGAAATAATGACTAAATATGAAATCATGTTCATAGTTAAAGCCGATATTTCAGAAGACGAGGTAAAAAATACTGTAACATCTTTTGAAAAAGTTTTAACTGGTATGGGTGCTAAGATTTTAGATTCTAAAGACTTAGGGCAAAAGAAACTTGCTTATGAAATTAACAAAGAAGTAAGAGGTTACTATCATTTACTTAATGTTGAATGTGAAAGCAAAGCTGTTAAAGAATTCGATAGAAAAGCTTTAATAGATGAAAGAATAGTAAGACATTTAATTATTAAGGAGGAAAATTAGTATGAACAAAGTACTATTAGTTGGTAGATTAACTAGGGACCCAGAAGTTAGAACTATGACATCAGGAAATAGTGTTGCTAATTTTTCAATAGCAGTAAATAGAAACTTTAAAAATAAAGAAGGTAATGTAGAAGCTGACTTTATAAACATAGTTGTTTATGGAAGACAAGTAGAAAACATTTCAAAATATGTTTTTAAAGGTAGCCAAGTTGGTGTTGAAGGAAGAATGCAAACTAGAAGTTATGATGCACAAGATGGAACTAAAAGATATGTTACAGAAGTTATTGCTGATAATGTTGAATTCTTAGGAAGTAAAAACAATTCAGATAAAGAAGTAAATGCATATGTTGATACAACAAGTTCTGTATTCATGGATGCACCTTCTCCTGAAGAAGGAATAGATGTATCTTCTGAGGATCCTTTTAAAGATTTTGGAAGTGAAGTTGCACTAAGCGACGACGACTTACCATTTTAGTAAAGGAGGACAATAATGAAAGAATTTTATCCAAGAAAGAAAAAAATATGTCAAATGTGTGCTGGAAAATCAGTAGACTACAAAGATGTACAAATTATTTCTAAATACATAAATGAAAAAGGTAAAATATTACCAAGAAGAATGACTGGTGCTTGTGCACTTCATCAAAGACATATAGCTCGTGAAGTTAAAAGAGCTAGATTTATGGGATTAATACCATTCGTAAAATAAGACCGTTAAGGTCTTTTTTATTGATTGAAAAATAGCCTTATTCCTAGTATAATGTATTCGTATGGTGATTTAAATGAATAGCATTAAGAAATTGTTATCAAAAAATAGTATAAAAAGAGTAATGGATTTTTTAAAAAAACATAAAGAAATAATATTAGTAACTATGCCATTAGTACTAATATATCTTTTTAGTACAATGCTATGTTTAAAAGTACCTTATCATTTTATTAAATATTATACTCCTTTATTATTCACAGCAGCATGGCTAACACTTTTTTTAGGAGTATCTTTATCACTAAAGAAGCCATTTGGCAAATTTATTTATATAGCAGTTAATCTTTTATTTATAATAATATTCCTTACAAATGGAGTATACTTTTCTCTAATGAAGAACGTATTTGACTTTAGTTTAGTTGAAGGAGCATCAGAAGGAGCGCCTTATATATTAGACTCTCTAAAGAATTGTCATATAACTGTTTACGTAGCATTGTTAATAATATTAGTTAGTTTTTACTTTGGTCTAAAAAATTTCCCTAATAATAATAAAACTAACTATAAAAAAATGCTTACTTGCATACTAGTATTCCTAGTAATACATCTAATAACGCCATACACACTAGGAAGAGAGAATAAAGAATTAACCTGGTCTAGCTGGAGAAATGCAAGAAATATTTATATAGCTTATAATGACAGCAATAAAAGTATGAAAATAAGTGGTATATTTGAATATAGCTTAAGAAATTATTACTTAACATACCTAAAAACAGAAGAAATGGAAGATGAAGAAGATAGTGAATTTTTATCACTAGCGCATGAAGTAGTAGAAAAACCAACTAATAAATACACTGGAAAACTAAAAGATAAAAACCTTATAATCATTCAGTTAGAAGGAATGGATTCATGGCTTTTAAATGAAAAAGACACTCCAGTATTATATAAGATGATGAAAGAAAGTATTAACTTTACTAATCATTATTCATTCTATAATGGAGGAGGAAGTACATTTAACTCAGAATTTGCAATTAACACAGGATATGTAACTCCTTTCTCATTTAATAGAAACGCATATAGTTTTAATAAAAATTCTTTCCCATATTCACTTGCCAATTTATTTAAAAACGAAGGATATACAGTAAATGCATTTCATATGAACACAGGAGAGTACTATAGCAGAAAAATAAACTATAAAAACTGGGGATATGATAGCTATAATGGACTAAAAGAATTAGGAACATATGAAGATGATTCATATGAATTAGATAGAGAATTAATTCTAAACGAACAATTTGCTTCTCTTATGTTCCCAGAAGACACTAAATTTGTTGATTACATAATTACTTATTCAGGACACCTTCCATTTACAAATATTAAAGGTGTATGTAAAAAGCTATATGATGAAGATAAGCAAAAAGAAAATGAAGGAAAAGAATTAACAGAAGAAGACTTTGTTCAAATGTCAGAAGAAGAATGTATAAGAAGACAAAATAAAGAAACAGACTATATGATGAGCTTATTACTTCAAAAATTAGAAGATAAAGGACTAATGGATGATGTAACTATATTAGTAATAACAGATCACTATCTATACACTATAAGTGATTTAAGCATAATAGCAAGATATAAAGAAACATCAAATAATTTAATAAATAAAACACCTTTCTTTATATGGAGTAAAGGCATTAATAAAACTAATGTAAAAGAAGTAACAACACAGCTTAATGTTCTTCCTACATTACTTAATTTATATGGAATAAATTATAATCCTAATAACTATGTAGCAGAAGATGCTTTAAATCCAGGTTACAAAGGATTAGCATTCTTTAGTGATTATTCATGGTATGATGGAAAAACATACTTTGATGCAGATTATGATATGACTAAGAGTGGAGTAAACAAAGTTGATATAGAAAATAAAAACTACAAGGTATCATATCTAACAAAGAAAAATGATTTAACACTAAAATACAATTATTTTAATAGATAAGGAGCACACATGTTTAAAGAAGTAATGAAATCTCTTGGAGAAGTATATTTATTTCTAAAACCAATTAACAGCGTTTTAGGAAACATTTTAAGTGCTCTAGTAGTCTATAAAACAGCTTATTATGTAATAGGTCTATTCTTTACAAGAAAGTTTAAAAAAGCTAAAAAGAATCATAAATACGCAATTGTAATAGCAGCAAGAAATGAAGAAAAAGTAATAGGCAATTTACTAGACTCTATAAACAAACAAGACTATCCAAAAAAATTATTAACAGTATTCGTAGTAGCAGATAACTGCACAGATAATACAGCATCAATAGCAAGAAGTAAAGGTGCTATATGCTACGAAAGAGAAGATAATGAACACAAAACAAAAGGATTTGCGCTTCAATACTTATTTAAACAAATAGAAAAAGACTATAAGACATCATCATTTGAAGGATACTTTGTATTTGATGCAGATAATTTACTTAATAAAGATTATATATCAAAAATGAATGATGCCTTTGATGAAGGATGCAAAATAATTACATCTTATAGAAACACTAAAAACTTTGATGAAAATTGGATTTCAAGTACTTATGCATTACATTGGATTAGATCAAGTAGGACTAATCACAGAACTAGAAGCTTTTTAAGATTAGCTACAAACATCCAAGGAACAGGATTTTTGTTTAGTAATGAAATAGTAAAAAATGGTTGGAAATATACATCACTAACAGAAGACAGAGCTCTTACAGCAGATGCAGTAGCTCAGGGATACCAAATAACATATCAGGACGAAGCAGTTTTTTATGATGAACAACCAGTTAGTTTAAAAGTTGCTCTAAGACAAAGACTAAGATGGTCAAGAGGGCATTTAGAAGCATTCTGTGAATCAGGTCCATATTTATTTTTAAACATATTCCTAGGAAAGAAATACATTAAAACAAAATGGAATAAAAAAGAAGAAAAGAAAGATAAATTATATAAAAGAATAATAGAATCTATAAGACATAGATTTGCTTCATATGATACATTAATGCAGTTAACACCATTTGTAATCGTAAACATATTTAGATGGCTACTAGTAAGTGTAATCTTGTATGCATTCTATTCTTATGGAGCAGGTCTAAATAATATAAATGTATTTAGTGGCGGATCATACTTAGCTAAATTCTTAAGAAAGCTAGTTGACTATAGAATAACTATATATCCTGGTGTTAATGCTCTATTAATGGCTCTAATACTTCAAATATGGTTTAGAATTATTTATAGAATAAGTGCTTATTTAGCTAATACACTAAAAGCAGTATATTTATTTATTACAGATAGAAAAAGAATAAAGAAAATGAGCATATTTAAAAAAGCACTATATACCTTAACATGGCCTATATTTGATATTATTGGTAGATATACAACATATGCTGCATTATTTGTTAAAGTAACATGGAAACCAATTCCACATGAAAGTAAAATAACGATAGATGATATCAATAAAGCATCATAAATAATAAAGTGAAAATTAATAATTTTCACTTTTTCTTTTAATATGTATTTTTAAAAAAGAGTAGTTAAAAAAACACTTTTGTGATAGAATGATAATTATAGTAGGAGTGGATAAAATGGAAAGGGCAAAAGTATTTAAAACCATAGATGAACAAATCGATATACTTAAAGAAAAAGGTTTAGTAATAAATGACTATTCATTAGTAAAAGAAAAACTCTTAAGAGAAAACTATTTCTTTATCATGGGATATCGTCATCCATTTTTAAAAAGAGATTCATCTAGAACATTTGTAGAAGGAACAACATTTGAAGAATTATATGGACTGTTCTATTTTGATAGATGTTTTAGAAACATAATATTTAAAAATATATTAATAGTAGAAAACAACTATAAATCAATATTTAGTTACACTGTAAGTAAAAAATATGGATTTAAAGAAAAATATTATCTAGATCCTAAGAACTATGATAATGACAAAAGCAGATCTAGACAAATAAATGACTTAATTAAAAAAGTAAAAAGACAATACAGAGTTAATGGATTTCAACATGGCGCTACTAGCCATTACTTAGAAAACTATGGATATATCCCACTATGGATAGGTATCAAAGTAATAAGTTTTGGTCTAATAAGTGAAATGTTTAGTATACTAAAACCAGAAGATAAATGCACTATAGCGCATACATATAATCTAGAACCAGATGAAATGCAAACTTATCTTCCAATATTAGCTAACTATAGAAACTTATGCGCTCATGAAGATATATTATATGATCATTATACACAGCGTATAGTACCAGACTCTAAATATCATAAATTACTTAACATAGATAAAACTAATGGTGAATATATTTATGGTAAAAATGATATATTTAGTTTAATAATAATAATGAAAAGACTACTAACTGATGATGACTTTAAGATGATGATGAATGAAATAAACTATGAACTAGACGTACTAAGAGGAAAACTACATTCAATAGATATAGATGTTGTTCTTGATAAAATGGGATTCCCAGATAATTATAAAGAAATAATGTATATATAAGGAGGATAAATGAGAAGAAAAAGATTAACTGCATTTCTTTGCATAATATGTTTTTTACTAGGCGCATCTTTAGTTATTTATCTAGTATATAGATATCCAAATGAAACAATAAAAACAATAACTGAAAAAAATATTACTATAACAGACAGTGGAATAGCTGAATCAGTAGAAAAAGTAGAAAAATCAGTAGTAGTAATTGAAACATACTCTAAAAACAAAGTTATATCCATGGGATCTGGATTTGTTTATAAAACAGACAAAGATAATGCTTATATTATGACTAATCATCACGTAATAGAAAATGATGGAACACTACTTGTAACATTCATGGATGGATCAAAAACAGAAGCTGCAATAGTGGGAAGTGACAGATATGCAGATATAGCAGTTCTAAAAGTATCAAAAGATAAAATATTAAGTACTGCTACACTAGGAAGTTCTATTGAAGCTAAAAAAGGTGACACAGTATTTGCTGTTGGAAGTCCAATGGACATAGAGTACCAAGGAACAGTTACTAAAGGAATACTAAGTGGCAAAGATAGACTAGTATCTGTAAGCATAAGTGGATACACAAATGACTGGATAATGAATGTAATGCAAACAGATGCAGCAATATCTCCAGGAAACTCTGGA